>JBIKUT010000063.1:0-8578 GCA_044347465.1 Ramlibacter sp. | reverse complement strand
TAGGGCCATCACCTGCTCGCCACGGTCTCCCCCCACCAAACCGCCATCAATCAGGCTGCGCAGGGCCAGCGGAAACAACAAGGTGGCCGCCGCCGCCAGCACCAGAAAGAGACCGGCCAGCACGATGCGGCCCCGGTAAGGGCGCAGGAAAGGCAGCAGGCCCGTGAGGGACCGGGGTTGGCCCTTGGGGGAGGTATCGGAAGCGGAGCGTCGGGCCATGGGCAAGCAGTGTAGTCGGGGCCTGCACCAGGGTGCGATCGCGAGGTGCAGCGCCCAGCGACGGCCTACATCCGAAGGCGCTGCGCGTAGCCGGTCATCTCCAGGTAGCCTCTCCCGAGCACCTGGCCGCGGCTATCGGTCAGCTCGCTCAGGCCTTCCCAGTAGATCGCGCCAGTCGATGTGCGGCTGTCCAGTTCCTGGGCATCGATCAAGGCCCGCACGGTGTAGCGGCCCGCCGGGCACGTCACCTCCCATTGCACCGGATAGCGCGCACCCGATAGCGGGCTGACCCAGTACCGCACGGGCGTGAACACGGTACGCCCGGCCTCGAAGGCTTGAACCTCGCCGCCCACCGCACGCCACGAACCGCCATCCCACAGCGCGCTGCCATCGGCGCGCCGCAGGCGAAAGGCGGTGAGGGCGCTGCCATCCTCCAGGTTCATGCCGATCCAGTCCCAGCCCACGGCATCGGGATGTAGAAGTTCTTCGCTCCACTCGTGGTCCAGCCAGGCCCGGCCCGCCACCTCGAAGGACTGACCTTGCAGCGTGAGCCGGCCACCGGCTTGCAGCTGGGGCTGGCTGTAGTAGTAGCTGGCCTGCTGCGGCTGCGGCCCCTTGCGCGAGAGGCCTTGCCGCCCCTGAAGCAGCAGGGGCTGTGTGGGCGTGAAGTCCAAGTCGAGTGAAAACTCACCGGCGGGCAATCGAGCGTGATAGCGCCCCTGCGCCTGGCGCACCAGCGACCAGTCCCGAAGTTTCAGGCGGGTGTCCTCGGTGTCGGTCTGTGAGATGCCCATGCCAGCACGAGCGATGCGCTGGTCGTGCCAGAGGCGCTGGCCCTGCACGTCGGTCACCGCGGCGTGGGCGAACACCAGTTGGCGCGCGGCGAAAGCCGATTGGATGGATTGGGTCGCATCCACGCGCGTGCGAAAGAAGGTGATCTGAAACCCGAACAGGCGATCGCCCGCAGCGCGGGGTGTGCGGGCATGACCGGTGATGTACCACCACTCGGTGCGCAGCTCGGGGTGTGCACCGTGGTCGCGGGGGAAGACCAGGGTGCGTGCGGGCAAGGCCTGTGCGTGCAGCGGCCATAGGCTGGCGCCGCCGCCACCGGCCAGGGCCAGCAGGAGCGCGCGTCGCGACAGCGGCGACATCACCAGTCCTCCTTCACCGCCATCACCGCGTCGCGACTGGCCGCAGCCCGGCCTGCGAGCCAAGCGGTGAGGGTGCCCGCCACCACCACCGAGGCGCACAAAAGCAGCAAGCGCCCCCAGGGTGTCAACAGGTCCATCGTCCAGTGAAAGCTTTGCGGATTGACCACGTGCACCAGCACGATGGCTACCGCCAGCCCCAGCGCCAGCCCGGCGACTGACCCGATCAGGGTCCAGGCCGCGCCTTCGCCGGCCACCACAGTCAGCACCTGTCGGCGCGTGAGACCCAGGTGTTGCAGCAGCCCGAACTCCTTGCGCCGCGCCAGCACCTGCGCGCTGAAGCTGGCCGCCACACCAAACAGACCGATGCCGATCGCCACGGCTTGGAGCCAGTAGGTGACGATGAAGCTGCGATCGAAAATGCGTAGGGACACGGTGCGGATGTCCTGGGTGGTGGCGAACTCCAGCACGCCGCCGCCTTCGCCCAGCGTACGCAGCGCGCCTTGCACGGATGCTGCATCGGCGCCCGGTGCGAGCCACAGCAGCAGGTCATTGACACGCGCGTCGCCGGTCAGGCGCAAGTAGTCGGCTCGATCGATCATGACCGCGCCGCTTTGACGCGCGTAGTCGCGCCAGACGCCCGCTACAAAAAACTCGGGCCGCTGTTCGAAGGCCTGCGACAGGCGCTCGAAGCCTTGCCCTGGCGTCACGCCATACAGGTCGATGATGGCTTCGCTCACATAGATGCCGATACGGCCCGCGGGCACGGGGCGCGGTGCATCCACCATCGGCAGCGTGCGTGCCGGATCCTCGATCGGGCGCGCCAGCAGGGCCACCGCGGGCAAGGCCGGATCCAGCAGCAGGGTGCGCACACGCTGTGTCGCCACGCGCGCCACCCCCGGCACCTGGCTAGCCGCTTGGACGAAGGGCGCATCGAGGAAGGCCGTATCACCTGTGGCGGCACCATCGGCGGTGCGTACATACAGGTCGGCGGGCAGGACCACATCGAGCCAGCGCGTGACCGAGTCGCGAAAGCTCGCCACCATCACGGTGAGCGCCACGGCCAGCGCCAGTGAAGCGACCACACCGCTGACCGCCACCGCCGCTGTCTCGCGCACGCGCCGTGCGCGCTCGATGGCCAGCAGCGGCAGCAGGCGGTGCGCCAATCGTGGCGCCAGTGCGTCGTAGAGGGCCGCGACCGCCCAGGGCAGGGCGGTGATGCCGCCCACCAACAGCAAGGCCACCGAGACATACGCGGCCAGCGGCACGCCCGCGATCGGCGGCAGCAAGGCCAGCCCGACACCCAGCGCGATCAGCACGAGGCTGAGGGTCTGTCGGCGCCCAGTGGGTGCGGGTGTTCCCAGGCCCTTGAGCGAGGGCGCCAATGGCAGGCGTTGCGCCTGGCGCGCGGGCAGCCAGCCCCCGACGGCGGCCGCGACCACGCCCAGACCGCCATAGACCAGCGCCGCGCCCGCGCTCCATTGCAGGCGCGGGGCCACGCCTGCGAAGTACCCACCTCCGAGATCGCCCCCCAGCAGGTGCAGCGCCAAGGCGGCCAGGCCCGTGCCGAACGCGATGCCCGCGACGCTGCCCACCAGGCCCAGAATTAAGGACTCGATCACTACCAGCCACAGGCGCTGGCGGGCGGTCAGCCCCAGCACACCCAGAAGCGCCAGCTGCCGTGTGCGCCGTGCCACGCTCAGGGACAGCACCGAGAACACCAAGAAAGCGCCCGTGAACAAGGCCACCAACGCCAGCACCGTGAGGTTGACGCGGTAAGCGCGCGAGAGGTGGCTCACACGCTGCGCGGCGTCGCTGGGCTCGGTGGCCGTGACGTCGGCCGGCAGCTGCAGGCTGCGGACAAAGTCGTCGCGCGCGCTGCCCGGCGCGAGACGCAGGTCGATCCGCGTGAGCTGGCCGGCACGCCCAAACAGATCTTGGGCCGCGCCGATGTCCATCACCGCCAGCGGGCCGCCGCCTGCGCTCACGGTGCCCGCTACCTCGAGGGTCTGTAGACGCAGGCCGACTTGCAGCGCGATGCGCGGATCCGGCAGCAGCTGGCGCGCGGCGGGATTGAGAAAGACGGTGTTCGGCGCGAACAGCGCAAACCGGTCACTGCCCTTGGCCGGCACCGGCATGAGCGCAGGCGCGATGGCTGCGACTGCGAGCGCATCGACCCCGAGTACCCGCAGCGTCTGACGGCGGCCCGCGGGAGTGACCACCAGGGTGCTGGACTCGAGCACCGGGCTGGCCAGGGTCACCTGAGGGTGGGCCGCGACGCGGGTGTAAAGCGCTTCGTCAAAGCCGCCCTGCACGGCGCGCAACTCCAGATCGGGCTGGCCGTTGACGGAGCGCACCGCGCTGGAAAATTCGCTCAGGGCCGAGGCATTGATCAAATGGACGGCGAAGGCCAGCGACACGCCCAGCATCACCGCCACCACGGCGGCGCCGCTGCGCCAGGGATGGTGGCGCAGTTCCTGCCAGGAGAAAGTGCGCAACAGGGCCCGCATAGGGTCGATCAGGCGAAGCCCTGCGCAGTCAGGTGCAACACGCGGTCACCCCGGCGCGCTGCAGTCTCGGAGTGCGTGACCAGCACCAGCGCGGCGCCCTGTTCGCGGGTCTGCGCCAGCAGCAAGTCCATCACCCGCGTGGCGGTACCGGGGTCCAGGTTGCCGGTGGGTTCATCGGCCAGCAACAGCGCAGGCCGATGCACCAGCGCCCGCGCGATCGCCACACGTTGCAGCTGTCCGCCACTGAGTTGTTGCGGCAGTCGCTCGCCCAAACCCTGCAAGCCGACCGCCTCGAGCATGGCCTTTACGCGCGGGGCGATGACCGAGGGCGGGTGCCCCAGCAGCATCAGGGGCAGCGCGATGTTCTGAGCGACGTCCAGATGCGGCAGGACATGAAAGGCCTGGAACACAAAGCCCACATGCTGGCGTCGCAGCAGCGCCCGCGCGTCGTCGCTGGCGCTGCTCAGGTCTTGGCCGCACAGGGTGATGCGTCCTTCGTCGAAGGTGTCCAGGCCCGCCAGGCCATTGAGTAAGGTGGATTTGCCCACGCCCGAATCGCCGACGATGGCCACGAACTCGCCTGCGGCGACGTCCAGCGACACGTTGGCGAATACAGTGTCCGCGCCATAGCGCTTGGCCACGCCGCGGGCGCTGACCACGGCTGCCGGGGTGTGGGGGGTCATGCCGGGATCTCCTGTGCGGCGTGCAGCACCTGGGCCAGGGCCTGCGGTGCGTCGCAGGCGATGACGTGTCGCGCGGGCACGCCACGCAGCCAGGTCAGTTGGCGCTTGGCCAGCTGGCGGGTGGCGGCGACGCCTGTGTCGATCAACGCGGACAGGGGCTGAGGTGTGCCGGCGTCGACGGCGTCCAGCCAGGTCCAGGCCTGGCGGTAGCCGACGCAGCGCATGGCCGGCAGCTCGGGCTGCAGGTCGCCGCGCGCGCGCAGGCTGCGCACTTCGTCCAGGAAGCCCGCATCCAGCATCTGTGTGTAGCGCGTGGCGATGCGTTCGTGCAGCCAGGCGCGGTCCAGTGGCTCCAGGGAAATCAGCTGGGTGGGGCGCATCAGGCCCAGCGTGCCTGCGGGTTCGGCCTGGGCATGCCAATCGCTCAAGGGGCGTCCCGAGAGGCGATAGACCTCCAGGGCCCGTTGAATCCTCTGGCCATCCAGCGGGGCCAGCCGCGCCGAGGTGACCGGATCGACGCGGGCCAGTTCGGCATGCAGCGCGGGCCAGCCCTCGCGGGCGGCCTGGGCATCGAGTTCGGCGCGCACCTGCGGGTCGGCCGCTGGCATGGGCGCCAGGCCCTCGAACAGCGCCTTGAAATACAGCATCGTGCCGCCCACCAGCACGGGCAGCGCACCGCGTGCATGGATCTCGCGGATGCAGCGCGCCGCGTCGGCCGCAAACTCGGCGGCGCTGTAGGCCTGAGTGGGATCGCGGATGTCGATCAGGTGATGCGGGACCTGGGCGCGTTCAGCGGCCGTGGGCTTGGCGGTGCCGATGTCCATGCTGCGGTACACCAGGGCCGAGTCCACGCTGACGATCTCGATCGGGCGGACACGCGCAAGCGCCAGGGCCGCGGCCGACTTGCCGCTGGCGGTGGGGCCTGCCAGGGCCAGAAAGGGCGGGGACGCCTCGGACGCTGCGGACATCGGTGGACAGCGCGGTCTTCAGCGCCCGCGCAGGAACAGCGCGTCGAGTTCGCGCAGCGTGACCTGCCGCCAGGTGGGCCGGCCGTGGTTGCACTGGTCGGCGCGTTCGGTCTGCTCCATCTGGCGCAGCAAGGCGTTCATCTCGTCGAGCGTGAGTCGGCGGTTGGCGCGCACCGCACCGTGGCAGGCCATGGTGGCGAGCAACTCGTTGCGCGCGCGCTGGATCACGGTGCTGGCCTCGTGCTGCGCGAGTTCGGCCAGCACGCTGCGCGCGAGTTCGACTGCATCGCCCTGGGCCAGGCTGGTGGGCACGGCCCGCACCGCCAGGGTCTTGGCCGACAGCGGCGAGATGTCCAGACCGAGCAAGCGCAGGGCCTCGGCGCTGGATTCAGCGGTTGCGACTTCTTGGGGTGTGGCGGGGAAGGTGGCAGGAATCAGCAGGGGCTGACTGGCGATGGCTTGCGTGGCGTCATCGCCTGCCTGCGACTTGAGCTTTTCGTAGACGATGCGCTCGTGCGCCGCGTGCATATCGACGACGACCAGGCCCTGCGCGTTCTCGGCCAGGATGTAGACCCCTTGCAACTGCGCGAGGGCACGACCGAGCGGCCAGTCGCCCGCAGGCAGGGGCGCCGTGGTGTCGGTCGACGAGGCGCCGTTGAAGGTGGCTGCAGGCGATGCGGGGGTGCTCGGCTGCCACAGCAGGCTCAGATCGGAAACGGGCTGGCCGGGCAGGTCTTCGCGTGCGGCAAAGCGCATCGAGGGCTGTGTCCAGCGCGAGGCGTCGGTGGCGGGTGACTGCCAAGGCGCAGCGCCTTGAGTCGATGCGGCGGCGAAGGACGTCGGCGCGACGGGCGTTTGCCCCGCACGCGACGCCGCCAATGCGTTCTCGAGGGCATGGCGCACCGCTTGATGAACGGCGCGGCCATCGCGAAAGCGCACCTCGACCTTCGTCGGGTGGACGTTGACGTCGACTTGGGCCGGATCAATTTCCAGCGACAACACATACACCGGTTGGCGCTGACCATGCAGCACGTCCTCGTAGGCGCTGCGCACCGCATGCGCGATGACCTTGTCACGCACATACCGGCCGTTCACGTAGGCGTACTGGTGGTCGGCGCGCGAGCGGGCGACATCGGGCAGGCCGGCGTGGCCGGTGACACGCAGCGGGCCCGCTTGACCGGCCAGGGCCACGCTCTGCTCAATGAAGTCAGCGCCCAGCACGTCGGCCACACGGGTGCTGCGCGCGTCGGTGGCGCGCCATTGCTCGACCAGCTTGCCCTCGTGCCAGATGGCAAAGCCGACGGCGGGCCAGGCCAGGGCGTGACGGCGCACGGCTTCGACGCAATGGGCCAGTTCGGTGGCGTCGGTCTTGAGAAACTTGCGGCGCGCGGGCGTGCTGAAAAACAGCTCCTTGACTTCCACCGTGGTGCCGATGGCGCGGGCGGCAGGCCGCAGCTCGCCGGTGCGGGCATCGAGCAAAAAGGCCGTGGCCTCGCCCTCGACGCGCGAGAGCAGGCTCAACTCAGAGACCGAGGCGATGGCCGCCAGCGCCTCACCCCGAAAGCCCATGGTGCCCACGGATTCGAGGTCGGTCAGCGAGGCAATCTTGCTGGTCGCATGGCGTTTGAGTGCGACGGCGAGCTCGGGCGGCAGGATGCCGCCGCCATCGTCTTCCACGCTGACCAGGCGCGTGCCGCCCGCCAGCAAGCGCACGGTGATCTGGCGGGCGCCGGCATCCAAGGCGTTGTCGACCAGCTCGCGCACCACCGAGGCCGGCCGCTCAATGACCTCGCCCGCGGCGATCTGGCTGACCAGTTCGTCGGGGAGCTCGCGGATCGGGCGGCGCGCAGGGGAAATAGACAGCTCAGACACCCCGGCATTCTAGGGGGCGGGCCATAATCGCTCGCCATGGAATACGCCGCCTTCCTGATCGACTTCATCCTGCATGTGGACCGCTACCTGGAGGCCTTCGTACGCGATTACGGCCCCTGGGTGTATGCCCTCCTGTTTCTGATCGTTTTCGTCGAGACGGGCCTGGTGGTGATGCCTTTCTTGCCCGGCGACTCGCTGCTGTTCGTGGTGGGCGCCCTATGCGGGTTGGGCTTCATGAGCCTGCCGGTGGCCATGGGGGTGTTGATCGTCGCGGCGATCTTGGGCGACCAGTGCAATTACGCCATCGGCCGTTACTTCGGGCCCAAGGTGTTTCAGTGGGAGCAATCGCGCTTTTTCAACCGGCGCGCCTTCCTGCAGGCCCATGATTTCTACGAGCGCTATGGCGGGGTGACGATCATCGTGGCCCGCTTCATGCCCTTTGTCCGCACCTTCGCGCCCTTTGTGGCCGGTGTCGCTGAAATGAGCCGCGCCAAGTTCACGTTCTTCAATGTGATCGGCGCATTGATCTGGGTGCTGGGCATCTGCACCGCGGGTTACTTCCTGGGTGGCTTGCCCTGGGTCAAGGCCCATCTGGACAAGATCATCTGGGCGATGATTTTTGTGCCGGGCTTGATCGTGATCCTGGGCGCGTGGCGCGCGCGGCGCCAGGCGCAGGCTGCCACGCCCGGCCAGACCCCTGCGGCCTGAGCGCGCCGGCCTACACCGTGCGGCTACGCGCCAGGGGCGGGTTGGCCGCGAAGTAGCGCTGGATGCCCTTCATTAACGCATCGGCCAGCTGCTCCTGATAGGCCTCGCTGCGTAGCCGCACTTCTTCTTCGGGGTTCGAGATGAACGCCGTCTCCACCAGCACGCTGGGAATGTCGGGGGCTTTGAGCACCGCGAAGCTCGCTTGCTCCACGCGCGGCTTGTGCAGCCGCCCCACCTGTCCGATCTCGCCGAGCATCGCACCGCCCAGTCGCAGGCTGTCCTTGATTTGGGCGGTGGTGCTCATATCCAGCAGCACGCTGGCCACGTTGGCGTCTTGCGTGCGCACGTTGACGCCACCAATCAGATCCGCCCTGTTTTCCTTGTCGGCCATCCAGCGCGCCGCGGTGCTAGAGGCACCGGTCTGACTGAGCGCAAAGACGCTGGCGCCACGGGCGGTCGGCGTGAAGAAG
>JBIKUT010000062.1:0-8596 GCA_044347465.1 Ramlibacter sp. | reverse complement strand
GCTGCCCGGCCTGGTCTTGCGCGGGCTCATGACGATTCCGGAGCCCGCAGCCGACTTCGAGTCGCAACGCGCGGTGCATCTGCGCGCACGCGCGCTGTTCGACCAGCTGCGCGCGCAGGGGCTGCCGATGGATACGCTGTCGATGGGGATGACGTCCGACCTTGAAGCCGCGATCGCAGCCGGCAGCACGATGGTGCGCGTGGGCACCGCGATCTTCGGCGGACGGCCGATGAAGACCGCGGCCTGAAGCCGCGGCGCGCAGCGCGTATCAGGCCGCCGTCGTCTGGCGCACGGCATGCTCCCACTGCGCCATGCGCTCCTGGGCGCGCGCACGGTCCCACACGGGCTCGAACACCCGGTCAGCGCGCCACAGCGCCGTGAGATCCGACGGACCGCCGTACACACCGGCGGCCAGCCCCGCCAGCCAGGCCGCGCCCAGGGCGGTGGTCTCGGTGATCGCAGGGCGTACCACCGGAATCCCCAGCAGGTCAGCCTGAAACTGCATCAACAGATTGTTGACGCTGGCACCGCCGTCCACACGCAATTGCGCCAACGGCGCGCCGCCAGCGGCCTGCGCATCACGGCTCATGGCTTGCAACAGCGCCGCGCTCTGACAAGCAATGCTCTCAAGTGCCGCGCGCGCGATGTGGGCCAGGGTCGAACCCCGCGTCAGGCCCGTGATGGTGCCGCGCGCATCGGGCTGCCAGTAAGGCGCACCCAGGCCGGTGAAGGCCGGTACCAGCGAGACGCCACCCGCATCGGGCACGCTGGCGGCCAGGGCCTCGACCTCGGCGCTGCTGCGAATCGCCTGCAAGCCATCACGCAGCCACTGCACGACGGCGCCGCCCACGAACACGCTGCCTTCCAGCGCATAGCCTGCGGCATCACCGATCTGCGCGGTGCGGGTGGTGATCAGTCCATTGGCCGACGATTGGAAACGCGCGCCCGTGTGCATCAACATGAAGCAGCCCGTGCCGTAGGTGTTCTTGGCCATGCCCGCCTCGAAGCAGGCCTGGCCAAACAAGGCGCTTTGCTGATCGCCCGTAATACCGCCCACCGTGATCGGGCCACCGAGCAGGTCGGCGCGCGTGGAACCAAAGTCGGCGCTGGAGGGACGCACCGTCGGCATCATGGACAGGGGAATGTCGAACAGCCCCAGCAGCTCCTCGTCCCAGACGTGGCGTCGCACATCGAACAACAAGGTCCGCGAAGCGTTGCTCACGTCGGTGGCGTGCACCGCACCGCCTGTGAGCTGCCACAGCAGCCAGCTGTCGATGGTGCCGAAGGCCAGCTCACCACGCCGAGCCTGTTCGCGCGCGCCGGGCACATGTTCGAGCAACCAGGCGATCTTGGTGGCGGAGAAATACGCGTCGATCACCAGCCCCGTGCGTTCACGAATACGGCCCTCCCACCCGCGTTCGCGCAGCTGCGCGCACAGCGGCTCGGTGCGGCGGTCCTGCCAGACGATGGCGGGATGAATGGGGCGACCCGTGGCGCGGTGCCACACCACCGTGGTCTCGCGCTGATTGGTGATGCCCAGCGCGCGGATGTCACTGGCCCGCAGCTTGGCCTGCGACAGGGCCTCGCGCGCCGTGGCGAGCTGGCCCTCCCAGATGGCCAGGGGGTCATGCTCGACCCAGCCCGGTTGCGGATAGCTTTGCGGCAGCTCGCGCTGGGCCACGGCCACGATGCGACCCTGGAGATCGAACACGATGCTGCGCGAGCTGGAAGTGCCTTGGTCGAGGGCGAGCAGGTAGGTCATGGCGGCCAGGGAGGAATGCGATGCCGACATGCTAACCGGCGCAGCGCAGCGTCGGACACCCACCGCCGCTGCCGTCCGACGGCACGTGCCGCGCGCCCGGCGCAGGGTCTCGCCTTGAAGGAAGACACGCTATGGCTTACAGCAGCATCATGGGTGCCGACACGGCACCGACCCAACCCGCCGGCCGCGGCAGCGACCTGCTGGGCCCCAGCGACAACTCGGACAGCGGGAGCGACGCCGCCGGCACGGAGGAAGTCCATGGCGACAGCGATTCCACCGGCACGGGCGAGCGCGGCGCCGCCACGGGCATGGACACCCTGGAGGGCTGCGACATCCTGCCCGATCGGGTGGTGCGCCTGGGGCCCGATGCGGGGCCCGGTAGCAAGTCGTCTATCGACGCCGCAGAGGACGCCAGGCCCGGTGACGACGAATACACCGACCTGGACGACAACCCCGACGCCGCCGAAGACGACGCCCGCGACTAAGCCCGCACGCAGGCCTTAGCGCGCCAGCGTGGCAGCCCCCAGCAGACTGCAGACGGCCTGCACCGCCAGTTCGGCCGTGCGATTGCGCACGTCCCGCGCAGGGTTGATCTCCATCACATCGAGCGAGCCCAGACAGCCGGTGTCGGCGATCATCTCCATGCACAGTTGCATCTCGCGGTAGGTGAGCCCGCCGGGCACGCCCGTGCTCACGCCCGGCGCATGCACCGGATCCAAGACATCCAGGTCGAAGCTCACATGCAAATGCGTGTCGGCATCCACGCCCTGCAAGGCCTCGCTCAGTGCGTGGCGTAGGCCGTGTTCGTCGATGGCGCGCATATCCCAGACCCGCAGGTCCAGGCGCGCGATCGCCGATCTTTCCTCGGCATCGACGCTGCGAATGCCCAGGAAAGCGATGTCCGCCGCGTGCAGCGCCTGGGGCTGGCCGCTCCAGCCCACCAAGGGCGCCGGGCCGCGCCCGAGCAGGCAGGCCACCGGCATACCGTGCAGATTGCCGCTGGGACTGGTGGCCGCGTCATTGACATCGGCGTGCGCATCGAGCCAGAGCACCCGCAGTCGGCGGCCCTGGCGATGGCAGTGGCGGGCGATGGCGCTGATGGAGCCGACGGCCAGGCCATGGTCACCTCCCATCAGCACGGGCAGGTCACCCTGCGACAGGCACAGATCCACAGCGTCGAACACGGCGCGGTTCCAGGCGATCACTTCATCGAGGTGATGCGGGCCTCGGGCCGCCTGCGGCGAGGTGGGGCGGGACGGGCCGGCGAGATCGCCCGTATCGATCACCGACGCCCCTTGAGATTGCAGCGCCTGCACGAGGCCAGCGACCCGCAGCGCCTGCGGCCCCATGCAGGCACCCCGAACCCCCGCCCCGACATCGGTGGGGGCGCCGATCAGGGCGACGCGGGCGCCATGCATTCGGTCATTGTGCGACCGGCGAAAGCGCAGCGGGGGCGTGCGCGTGCAGAAACTGTGGGGAGGTGTACCTGAGCGCAGAACGCGATCAGGCGTGCGACCGGGGCGAGCCCGGCGCGAGGCGGACGATCAGCGGCGGTTACCGCCGTAGCCGGGCGCGGGGTTCGGACGCGCGGCGCGATCCGGCAGGTGACGGAACATGATGCGGCCCTTGTTCAGGTCATAAGGCGAGAGTTCGAGCGTGACATCGTCACCCGCGATGATGCGGATGTGGTTCTTGCGCATCTTGCCGCCGCTGTAGGCGATCAGCTCGTGACCGTTTTCCAGCACCACGCGGTAGCGGGAATCGGGCAACACCTCGGCCACGCGGCCGCGCATTTCAATCAATTCTTCCTTGGCCATCAAGCAACCTTTGCAACGCAGACATGCAAACCCTTGCGGTCGTGTGCGGTGGGTGACCGGACGCCAGGATCTGCGGGGGACGGGCCGGCGCGCGTGGCACCAAGCCGCCCGAAGCCCTCCATTGTAGGCCCTGCAGGCACTTGCGGCCCCCGGGGCGGCCCACGACGCCCGGCGCTCAGACCCGCAGGGCCACCGCCGCCGAAAACGTGAGAAAGGCGGCCGCCGTGGTCAGGAGGATGATCCGGGCGATGCGGCCGGTGTCCGCGCCAAAGCGCTCGGCCAGCAAGGACACGTTGCTGGCACTGGGCAAGGCGGCCGCCAGCACCAGCACGGTCAGGGCAAAGGGGTCCAGGGGCAGGCCCCAAGCCATCGCCGCGGTGCCCACGCCCAGCACCAGGAGTGGATGGACCACCAGCTTGGCCACGGCCACCGGCAGGTAATCGCGCACCGGCAGCACCGTGCGGTTCTGGGCCGCCATCCACTGCGAACGGGCCAGCACCGCCCCGATGGTGAACAAGGCCACCGGCGAGGCCGCATCGCCAAGCAGGCCGATGGTGGCGGCCAGGGGTTGGATCGGCTCCAGGCCCAGGGCCGAGGACAGCCCCCCCAGCAAGATGGCCCAGGGCATGGGATTGAGAGCGACGCCGCGCAGCGCCTTGCGGGCCGCCGCGGTGGCACCGGCATGCCCGGCGCCATCAAGCCGGGACAAGGCGATGCACAGCGAGCTGGTGACCACCAGATCGACCAGCAAGGCGGCGATCGCCGGGCCGGCCGCAGCCGACCCGAGCAGGGCTACCAGCAGCGGCACGCCCATGAAGCCGGTGTTCGGAAAGGCCGACACCAGCGCCCCGAAGGCGGCGTCGTTCCAGCGAATGCGGTCGTTCAAGCTCCAACGGAGGGTGACGGCCACCATCAGCAGCGCGCAGGGCAGCCACACCGCCACCACCGAGGGATCGAACAGGCGCGCCACCGGCATGCTGGCGCCAAAGCGATACAGCATGCAGGGCAAGGCGAAATACAGAACGAAGGCATTGAGCCCGCCGATGGATTCCATCGGCAGCCAGCGTCGGTGCGCAGCGACATAGCCGCACAAGACCAGCGCGAAGAACGGGAACGTAACGGTCAGGATCGTGAGCACCTGCGTATTGTCGATGCAGATCGCCACGCCACTGGGCTCGCCTGCCACGCCGGCGACAGAGCCCCCGGTATCATTCGCCGCTCTCGCTCACCGCCCCACCTTCCCCCCCCATGTCTGGTCTGAACCTCGCGCAACAGGAAGCCGTCAATTACCTGCACGGTCCCTGCTTGGTGCTGGCCGGGGCGGGCTCGGGCAAGACGCGGGTGATCACGCACAAGATCGCGCGCCTGATTCAAAGCGGGCTGGAGGCCAAGCGCATCGCCGCCATCACCTTCACGAACAAGGCCGCCAGCGAGATGCGCGAACGCGCCAAGACGCTGATCGGACGCGACGCCAAGGAGGTGATGGTCTGCACCTTCCACGCGCTGGGCGTGCGCATGCTGCGCCAAAACGGTCAGGCCCTGGGCCTCAAGCCCCAGTTCTCGATCCTGGACAGCGATGACGTGACCTCCATCCTCAAGGACGCTGGCGGCACCACCGACGCCGCCACCGCGCGCCAATGGCAATGGACGATCAGCCTGTGGAAGAACATGGGCCTGAACGCGCAGCAGGCTGAGAGCCAGGCAGCGGACGACCACGCGCGCATCGCCGCGCGGGTGATGGCGCGCTACGAAGAACGCCTGGTGGCCTATCAGAGCGTGGACTTCGATGATCTGATCGGCCTGCCCCTGAAGCTCTTGCAAAACCATCCCGAGGTGCTGGCCCAATGGCAGCAGGATCTGGGGCATGTGCTGGTCGATGAATACCAGGACACCAACGCCACCCAATACGAATTGCTCAAGCTCTTGGTGGGCGAGCGTCAGCGCTTCACCGCGGTGGGCGATGACGACCAGTCGATTTACGGCTGGCGCGGCGCGACGCTCGATAACCTGCGCCGGCTGCCGCAGGATTTTCCGCAGCTCAAGGTGATCAAGCTGGAGCAGAACTACCGCTCCACCAGCGCCATCCTGCGTGCCGCCAACAACGTCATTGCGTCCAACCCCAAGCTCTTTCCCAAGACCCTGTTCTCCGAACTGGGCGAGGGCGAACCCGTGCGCATCGTCGACTGCGACAACGAGGAACACGAGGCCGAACGCACCGTGGCCCGCATCCAGTCGATCCGCGCAGGCTTCTCGGCGGACGCCAGTGGCGGCGGCGTGCACAAGGAGTGGAAAGACTTCGCCGTTTTGTATCGCGCCAATCACCAGGCACGCATCTTCGAGCAGGCGCTGCGCAAGGCGCAGATCCCCTACAAGGTCTCGGGCGGCCAAAGCTTCTTCGATCGCGCCGAGATCCGCGATCTGTGCGCCTGGATGCGCCTGTGGGTGAACAACGACGACGACCCGGCCTTTCTGCGCACAGTCACCACGCCCAAGCGGGGCATCGGCCACCAGACGCTGACCAGCCTGGGCGTGTTCGCCAGCCAGTACAAACTGAGTTTGTTCGAAGCGATGTTCGCCTCCTCCCTGGGCGCTGCGTTGCCGGCGCGCGCCGTGGGCAGCCTGCAGGAGTTCGGCCGCTACGTGAACGACCTGGAGTTTCGCGCCCGCCACACCGAGGGCGCCGAGAATGCCCGCGCCTTTCTGACCGAATGGCTCAAGGACATCGGCTACGAAAAGCACCTGTACGACGGCGAAGACAACGAAAAGCTCGCCGCCGCGCGCTGGACGAACGTGATGGAGTTTTGCGACTGGATGGCGGCGCGCTGCGGTGGCGAGATCGACGACGCGTCGGGCGCAGGGGGCATGGCGATGGCCAGCGAGAAAAAGAATCTGCTGGAGGTGGCGCAAACCATCGCCCTGCTCTCGACCATCAGCGAGCGCGAAAAAGATCAGAACGTGGTGACGCTGTCGACCCTGCACGCATCCAAGGGCTTGGAGTGGCCGCATGTGATGCTGGTCGGATGCAATGAGGGGCTGCTGCCCTTCAAGCTCGACGACGAGAACGGCGCGATGAAGACCGTGGAAGAGAGCATCGTGCAGCGGCTGCAAGAGGAGCGTCGGCTGATGTATGTGGGCATCACACGCGCACAGCGTTCGCTGGCGGTGTCTTGGCTCAAGCGGCGCAAGAAGGGCCGCGAATTCATTCAGGGCATGGCCAGCCGCTTCATCGGCGAGATGTCCCTGGACCAGGCCACAACGAAAGAAGACCCGCGCGAGAAGCTCAAGGCCCTGCGCGCGGAGTTCGCCGCGCGCAAGGCCCAGACTGATGCTGCGAAGGCGGCAAACGGGGCCGCATGAGGGCGTGGATCGTGGCCTTACTTGCCGCGAGTTCGCTGGCGGCCGGGGCCTGTCCAGCCGACGCGGATCTCACGGCGCGCGATCTTCTGGGCAACTGGCGTGCACAGTTCGCGGGCGCAGGCCCCAGCGCAGACCTGGTGCTGCAAACCAATCCCGACTGGCCCGACAGCGTGGCCGGCCGCATCCGCCGCGAAGGCCGCGAGGCGCGCCTGGCCGGCGATCTGGAGAGCGGCACCTTCACCCTGGAGGAATCTGCCGATGGCGTGCGCATCGACGCGGTCTGGGTGGGTCAGCCCGTACCGGGCAGCTGCGGGCGAGAGATCCGCGGCGTCTGGCGCGAGGGCGAGCAGGAACAGGGGCGCGATTTCGTGTTGCGTCGGGTGATCGGCTGGTAGGTCAGAGCCGCCAGTCGTAGCCCACCGTCAAGGGCGCGTGGTCCGAGAATTTTTCGTCTTTGTAAATGCGCTCGGTACGCGCCAGTGCCGCCATCGCTGGCGTGGCCAGGTGGTAGTCGATGCGCCAGCCCACGTTCTTCGCATAGGCCTGACCGCGATTGCTCCACCAGGTGTAGCTGGCGTCGGTGGCGTCGGGCTGCAGGTGGCGATACACATCGACCAGCCCCACCTCGGACAGCAAACGCGTCATCCAGGCGCGCTCCTCGGGCAGGAAGCCGCTGTTCTTGAGGTTGCCCTTCCAGTTCTTCAAATCCTTTTCGTGGTGGGCGATGTTCACATCGCCGCACAGGATGAATTCGCGCTGTTTCTTCAAGGCCACCAGGTGCGGATCGATACCCGCCAGAAAACGGAACTTGGCCTGCTGCCGCTCCTCGCCCGAGGAGCCCGAAGGGAAGTAGCTGCTGATGATCGAGAACTTGCGTTGGGGCGTGTCAAAACGCAGTTCGACGTAGCGGCCTTCGGCATCGAACTCGCCACCATCCCAGCCCACGATCACGTCGCTGGGCGCGTGGCGCGTGTAGATCGCCACGCCCGAATAGCCTTTCTTCTCGGCAAAGTGGAAGTGCCCCTGCAAGCCCGCGAGCTGCTCAAAGCGGCCCGCGACATCGGGGGCCTGAGCCTTGACTTCCTGCACGCAAATACAATCAGGTCGGCTTTTGTCCAACCACGCCGCCAGGCCCTTGGTGGTCGCGGAACGGATCCCGTTGAGGTTGAGGCTGGTGAGCGTGAACAAGGAACTTCCCATGGCGGTGAATGGCGGCGGGCAGGATCAACTGGCCCAGGACTTCGTGCGGTTCTCGGTGGAATCGGGCGTCTTGCGTTTCGGCAACTTCCGCACCAAGGCGGGCCGCGACTCGCCGTATTTCTTCAACGCCGGTCTGTTCGACGATGGCGCCAAGCTTGGACGGCTCGCGCAATTCTATGCACAGCGCATCCTGGCCTCCGGCATCGAATTCGACATGCTCTTTGGCCCCGCCTACAAGGGCATTCCGCTGGCAGCCGCCGTGGCCATCGAGCTCGCGCGCCTGGGGCGCAACGTGCCGTATGCCTATAACCGCAAGGAAGCCAAGGACCATGGCGAAGGCGGCACGCTGGTGGGCGCCAAGGTCGAAGGCCGCGTGCTGATCGTCGATGACGTGATGTCCGCCGGCACCGCGGCGCGTGAATCGATTGCCATCATCCAGGCCGCGGGCGCGAAGCCCCAT
>JBIKUT010000061.1:0-8640 GCA_044347465.1 Ramlibacter sp. | reverse complement strand
GCAAGAAGACGTGCAGGGCATTGCGATCAGCTCCTACCAGGGCGGCCATGTCGAGTACTTCAAGTACATGGTCGATCTGCTGCGTCAGCGCGGGGGCGCTCACATTCAGGTCTACGGCGGTGGCGGCGGCGTGATCGTGCCCGCCGAAATCCGCGAACTCCAAGACTACGGCGTCACCCGCATCTACAGCCCCGAAGACGGCCAGCGCATGGGCCTGCAGGGGATGATCGGCGAGATGGTGATGCGCTGCGACCAAGATCTGAGCGCGCACGCCCCCCAGACCGCCGACGCCATCCAGGGTCACAGCGAGATGGCCTGGCGCGCCCTGGCGCAGTGGATCACCGTCATCGAAAACGGCAAGGCCGATCCGGCTCGGGTCCAGAAGATCCACGCAGCCGCCGCCCAGCGCCAGGTACCCGTCTTGGGCATCACCGGCACCGGCGGCGCGGGCAAGTCCTCGCTCACCGACGAATTGATCCGCCGCCTGCGCCTCGATCAGAACGACGCGCTGCGCGTGGCCGTGATCTCCATCGACCCCTCACGCCGCAAGAGTGGCGGCGCACTCTTGGGTGACCGCATTCGCATGAACGCGATCAACCCCTGGAGCCAAGGCCCGCGCGTCTTCATGCGCTCGCTGGCCACGCGCGACTTCGGCTCCGAGATCTCCGCCGCCCTGCCCGATGTGGTGGCCGCGTGCAAGGCCGCCGGCTTCGACCTCATCGTGGTCGAGACCTCCGGCATCGGCCAGGGCGACGCCGCCATCGTGCCGCATGTCGATGTGCCGATGTACGTGATGACGCCCGAGTTCGGCGCCGCCAGCCAGCTCGAGAAAATCGACATGCTCGATTTCGCCGAGTTCATCGCGATCAACAAGTTCGACCGCAAGGGCGCGGCCGACGCGCTGCGCGATGTGGCCAAACAGGTGCAACGCAATCAGGAAGCCTGGACCACGCCCACCGAGCAGATGCCAGTGTTTGGCACCATGGCCGCCCGCTTCAACGACGACGGCGTCACCGCCCTGTACCAGGCGCTCAAGCTGCGCCTGCAGGCCCTGGGCCTGAAGCTGAACGACGGCCGTCTGCCGCGCGTGGACGTGCGTCACAGCACCAACCAGACCCCCATCGTGCCGCCCGCGCGCACCCGCTACCTGGCCGAGATTTCCGACACGGTGCGCGGCTACAAAAAGCGCGCCCGCGCCCAGGCCACCCTGGCCCGCGAGATCCAGCAGCTGCAGGCCGCTGCCACCATGCTCAAGGTGGACAAGCCCGACCGCGCGCCGGCCTGCGAGGCGGCACTCGACCTGGCCGCCAAGCGCCAGGAGCGGCTGGATGCCGACGCCCGCCGCCTGCTGCAGCAGTGGCCCGCTATGCAGCAGGCCTATGCCGGCGACGAGTACGTGGTCAAGATCCGCGACAAGGAAATCCGCACCGCGCTCACCACGACATCGCTCTCGGGCACCGTCATCCGCAAGGTCAGCCTGCCGCAATGGGAAGACCACGGCGAGATCCTCAAGTGGCTGATGCTGGACAACGTCCCCGGCAGCTACCCCTACACCGCCGGCACCTTCGCGTTCAAGCGCGAGAACGAAGACCCGACCCGCATGTTCGCCGGCGAGGGCGATCCGTTCCGCACGAACCGCCGCTTCAAGCTGCTGTCCGAGGGCATGCCCGCCAAGCGCCTGTCCACCGCCTTTGACTCGGTCACGCTCTATGGCAACGACCCCGACGAACGCCCCGACATCTACGGCAAGGTGGGCAACTCCGGCGTATCGATTGCCACGCTAGACGACATGAAGGTGCTGTACGGCGGCTTTGATCTGTGCGCGCCCACCACCTCAGTGTCCATGACCATCAATGGCCCGGCGCCCAGCATCCTGGCCATGTTCATGAACACGGCCATCGACCAGCAACTGGAAAAGTTCAAAACCGACAACGGCCGCGACCCCACCGATACCGAAGCCGCCAAGATCCGCGCCTGGGTGCTGGCCAATGTGCGCGGCACGGTGCAAGCCGACATCCTGAAAGAAGATCAGGGCCAGAACACCTGCATCTTCTCCACCGAGTTCAGTCTGAAGGTGATGGGCGACATTGCCCAGTACTTCGTGCACCACGACGTGCGCAATTTCTATTCGGTGTCGATCTCCGGCTATCACATCGCCGAAGCGGGCGCCAATCCGATCTCGCAGCTGGCCTTCACCCTGTCCAACGGCTTCACCTTCGTCGAAGCCTATCTGGCACGGGGCATGCACATCGACGACTTCGCGCCCAATCTGTCCTTCTTCTTCTCCAATGGCATGGACCCGGAGTACACCGTGATGGGCCGCGTCGCGCGTCGCATCTGGGCGGTGGCCATGAAGGAAAAGTACGGCGCTAACGAGCGCTCGCAAAAGCTCAAGTACCACATCCAGACCTCGGGGCGCAGCCTGCACGCGCAGGAGATCCAGTTCAACGACATCCGCACCACGTTGCAGGCGCTGATCGCGATCTACGACAACTGCAACTCGCTGCACACCAACGCGTTTGATGAAGCCATCACCACGCCGACCGAAGACAGCGTGCGCCGCGCCATGGCCATTCAGTTGATCATCAACCGCGAATGGGGCCTGGCCAAGAATGAGAACCCCAGCCAGGGCGCCTTCATCATCGAAGAACTGACCGAGCTGGTCGAAGAAGCGGTGCTCGCCGAGTTCGAGCGCATCGCCGAGCGCGGTGGCGTGCTGGGCGCCATGGAAACCGGCTACCAGCGAGGCCGCATCCAGGACGAGAGCATGCACTACGAGATGCTCAAACACACCGGAGAGCTGCCGATCATCGGCGTGAACACCTTCCGCAATCCCAAGGGTGATCCCATCCCCGAGAAGCTGGAACTGGCCCGCTCCACCGAGGAAGAAAAGCGCAATCAGCTGGCCCGGCTGCACGACTTTCATGCGCGCCATGCCGACGCCGCCCCGGCCATGCTGGCCCGCCTGCAGCGCGCCGTGATCGACAACGCCAATGTGTTCGAGGTGCTGATGGACGCGGTGCGCGTGTGCTCGCTGGGTCAGATCACCTCGGCGCTGTTCGAGGTAGGCGGGCAGTACCGGCGCAATATGTGACTTCCAAATAACTCAATAGCCCAGCGCAACACTGGGCTATTGAGCCTTTCGACTAAGGGTAGACCCGCGTGACGCAGCGCGCCGCAGCCCTCTATAGTGGCCGGTTACAAAAGGGCACCTCGGTGCCCCTATTTCGTGTGGGAGCGTGATTTGGCAGACGAGTACATCCTGGAGACGCAAGGCCTGACCAAGGAGTTCAAGGGCTTCGTGGCGGTCAACAACGTCGACCTGAAGGTGCGGCGTGGCCACATCCACGCGCTGATTGGCCCCAACGGCGCAGGCAAGACCACCTTCTTCAACCTGCTCACGAAATTCCTGCCGCCCACGCGCGGCACTATCCGCTATGGCGGTGTCGACATCACCCACGAGAAGCCCGCGCAGATCGCTCGCCGCGGCATCGTGCGTTCGTTTCAGATCTCGGCGGTGTTCCCGCACATGACGGTGCTGGAGAACGTACGCGCCGCTTTGCAACGCAACCTGGGCACCTCTTTTCACTTCTGGAAGCCCGAGACGTCGCTGCACCCCCTGCACGAGCGCGCCCGCCAGCTGCTGGCCGATGTCGACTTGCAAGACTTCGCCGACGAACTCACCGTCAACCTGCCCTACGGCCGCAAGCGCGCCCTCGAGCTGGCCACCACCATGGCCCTCGAGCCCGACCTCATGCTGCTGGACGAACCCACCCAGGGCATGGGCCATGAAGACGTCGGCCGCGTGACCCAGTTGATCAAGAAAGTCTCGATCGGCCGCACCATCTTGATGGTTGAACACAATATGAACGTGGTGTCCTCCATCGCCGACCGCATCACCGTGCTGCAACGCGGCGCGGTCATTGCCGACGGCCCGTATGCCGAGGTCTCCAAGAACCCGCTGGTGATCGAGGCCTATATGGGCTCGGCCGACACCGAGCTGCAAGGGGCGCACTGAGATGGCTCAGGACCTGCTCAAGATCGAGAACCTGCACGCTTGGTACGGCGAGTCGCACGTGCTGCACGGCGTGAACCTGACCGTACGTGAGGGCGAGGTCGTGTCCCTGCTCGGTCGCAACGGCGCCGGTCGCACCACGACCATGCGCGCCATCGTCGGCCTGACCGGGCGTCGCACCGGCTCTATCCAGGTCCGCGGTCAAGAAGCCATCAAGCTGCCGCCGCACAAGGTGGCGCGCCTGGGCGTGGGCTACTGCCCCGAAGAGCGCGGCATCTTCGCCAGCCTCTCGGCCGAAGAAAACCTGATGCTCCCGCCGGTGGTGGGTGAAGGTGGCATGAGCGTGGACGAGATCTACGACATGTTCCCCAACCTCAAAGAACGCGCGGCCAGCCCCGGCACCCGTCTGTCCGGTGGCGAGCAGCAGATGCTGGCCGTGGCCCGCATCCTGCGCACCGGCGCGCGCCTGTTGCTGCTCGACGAGATCTCCGAGGGCCTGGCCCCCGTCATCGTGCAAAAGCTCGCCGAAATGATCCGCAAGCTCAAGGCCCGGGGTTACACCATCGTGCTGGTCGAACAGAACTTTCGCTTCGCCGCCCCCCTAGCCGACCGTTTCTACGTGATGGAACACGGCAAGATCGTGCGCGAGTTCGCGCAGGACCAGCTGCAGGACAACCAGTCCATGCTGCAGGAGTACCTCGGCGTCTGATACGCCGAGACCGTTTTTTCAAAAAAGGAGTCGTCCCATGAAACTCAAGAAAATTGCCGCGGCCTGCGGCGTGGCCGCCGCCGGCCTGTTTGCCGCCGCCGGTTCCGCCCAAGCCCAGATCTCGGGCGATGTGATCCGCATCGGCATCATCACCGACATGTCCAGCGTGTATGCCGACATCGACGGCCCCGGTGGCGTCGAGGCCATCAAGTTGGCCATTGCCGACATGGGCGGCGCGATCAATGGCAAGAAGATCGAGATCGTCTCGGCCGACCACCAGAACAAGCCTGACGTCGCCGCCACCAAGGCCCGCGAATGGTTCGACACCCAAGGCCTGGACATGCTGATTGGCGGCACCAACTCCGGCACCAACCTGGCCATGGCCAAGGTCGCCGCCGAGAAGAAAAAGCCCTTCATCGCCATTGGCGCCGCCACCTCGGCCCTGACCAACGACCAGTGCACCCCCTACACCCTGCACTGGGCCTATGACACCACCGCCCTGGCCAAGGGCACCGGCAACGCCGTGGTGAAGGCAGGCGGCAAGAGCTGGTACTTCCTGACCGCCGACTACGCCTTCGGCCACCAGCTGCAGGCCGACACCACCCGCGTGGTGCAGGCCTCGGGCGGCACCGTGGCCGGCGCCGTGCGCTCGCCCCTGAACGCCAGCGATTTCTCCTCCTTCCTGCTGCAGGCGCAGGGCAGCAAAGCCCAGATCCTGGGCCTGGCCACTGCCGGCGGTGACACCATCAACGCCATCAAGGCAGCCAACGAGTTCGGCATCACCAAGACCATGAAGCTGGCCGGTCTGCTGGTGTTCATCAACGACATCCACTCGCTGGGTCTGAAGACCACCCAGGGCATGTACCTGACCGACAGCTGGTACTGGAACCAGACCCCCGAGACCCGCGCCTGGGCCCGCCGCTTCTTCGAGAAAATGAAGCGCATGCCCTCGTCCATCCAGGCCGCCGACTACTCGGCCACCCTGCAGTACCTGAACGCGGTCAAGGCCACCGGTACCGATGACGCCGAGAAAGTGCTGGGCCATCTGAAGAAGGCCAAGTTCAACGACATCTTCATGAAGGGCGGCTACGTGCGCGCCGACGGCCGCGTGATCCACGACATGTACCTGATGCAGGTGAAGTCGCCGGACAAGTCCACCGAGCCCTGGGACTACTACAACGTCGTCCAGGTGATGAAGGGCGAAGAAGCCTGGACCACCAAGGCCGAGAGCAAGTGCCCGCTCTGGAAGTGATCGCCTGAACCCACCCTGCCCGCGCCGCGCGCTGCCTCCTGCAGCGCCGGCGCGTCATGACTCCCATTCCCCATGACAGAAATCTTCGGCATCCCGATCCAGGCCTTCCTGGGCCAGCTGATGCTCGGCCTGGTCAACGGCGCCTTCTACGCCATGCTCAGTCTGGGCCTGGCCGTGATCTTCGGCCTGCTCGACATCGTGAACTTCGCGCACGGCGCGCTGTACATGGTGGGCGCTTTCGCGTCCTGGATCATGCTGGACAAGTGGGGCGTGAATTACTGGGCTTCGCTGGTGCTCGCGCCGCTGATGGTGGGCGTGCTGGGCGTGGTCATCGAACGCAGTTTCCTCAAACGGCTGTACGGGCTCGACCCCTTGTACGGCCTGCTCCTGACCTTCGGCCTGTCCTTGATCCTGGAAGGCGTCTTCCGCGATCAGTACGGCGTCTCGGGCCAGTCCTACCCCGTGCCCGAAGCACTGGCGGGCGCCACCAACCTGGGCTTCATGATCCTGCCCAATTACCGCGCATGGGTGGTGGTGGCCTCCCTCATCGTCTGTCTGGGCACCTGGTACCTGATCGAGCGCACCCGCCTGGGCGCCTACCTGCGCGCCGGCACTGAAAACGCCAAGCTGGTGCAGGCCTTCGGCGTCAACGTGCCGCTCATGGTGATGCTCACCTACGGCGCCGGCGCTGCGCTGGCGGGTCTGGCGGGCGTGCTGGCTGCGCCCATCATCCAGGTCAACCCGCTCATGGGCTCTAACCTGATCATCGTGGTCTTCGCCGTGGTGGTGATCGGCGGTATGGGCTCGATCCTGGGCTCGGTCGTCACCGGCCTGGGCTTGGGCGTGATCGAGGGCTTCACCCGCGTGCTCTATCCGGAGGCATCGAGTGTGGTGGTCTTCGTGATCATGGCCATCGTGCTGGTGCTGCGACCCGCCGGCCTCTTCGGAAAAGAGGCCTGACATGTCCTCCCGCACCACTTCGCTCACCTACCTCGTCCTGCTGGCGCTGGCCATCGCGGCGCCCTTCCTGGGCCTGTACCCGGTGTTCGGCATGAAGCTTTTGTGCTTCGCGCTGTTCGCCTGCGCTTTCAACCTGCTGCTCGGGTTCACCGGCCTGCTGTCCTTTGGCCATGCGGCCTTCTTTGGCGGTGCGGCCTACATCACCGGCTGGTTCGTCAAGGCCCTGGGCTGGACGCCCGAGCTGGGCGTGCTGGCGGGCCTGCTCACCGGCGCCTTCCTGGGGCTGGTCGTGGGCCTGATTGCCATCCGCCGCCAGGGCATCTACTTCGCCATGATCACCTTGGCGCTGGCGCAGGTCGTGTTCTTTATCGCCCTGCAGGCGCCCTTCACGGGCGGCGAGGACGGCCTGCAGGGCGTGCCGCGCGGCGCGCTGTTTGGCGTGTTCTCGCTGGCCGACGACCTGACCCTCTACTACGTGGTGCTGGCCGTGTTCGCGGCCTGCTTCCTGGCCATCCTGCGCATCGTCACCTCGCCCTTCGGGCAGGTCCTCAAGATGATCCGCGAGAACGAGCCGCGCGCCATCTCGCTGGGCTACGAGGTCGACCGCTACAAGCTGATGGCCTTCGTGTTGTCGGCTGCGCTGGCGGGTCTGGCCGGTGGCATGAAGACGGTGGTCATGGGCTTTGCCTCGCTGTCCGACGTGCACTGGTCGATGTCGGGCGAGGTGATCCTCATGAGCCTGCTCGGTGGCGTGGGCACCTTCTTCGGCCCGGTCCTGGGCTCCACCATCGTGATCGGCCTGCAGAACCTGCTGGCCGACAAGGTGGGCGCCTGGGTCACGGTGATCATCGGCGTGATCTTCGTGATCTGTGTGCTGGCCTTCCGCAAGGGCATGGTCGGCGAGTGGCTGGCCTGGCGCGAGCGCCAGCGCACCCCGACCTGATCGCGTCTGCCCCGGGCTTCAGGCCTTGGGGTAGCGGTAGGTGGCGCACAGCTTGTGGCCATCCGGGTCCCGCAAATACGCCAGATACAGCTGGCCCGCAGGGCCCTGGCGAATGCCGGGCGGATCCTCGCAGGTCACCCCGCCACTGGCCAGGCCCGCAGCGTGCCAAGCCTGCACCTGCTCGGGTGAGGTGCAAGCAAAACCCAAGGTGCCGCCATTGCCCACGGTGGCGGGCTCGCCGTTGATCGGCAACGTCACGCCAAACGCGCCAGCAGGCGAGCGCCAGAACACGCGATGCCGATCGACTGCACCGGGCTTGATGCCCAGCGTGCCGAGTACTGCGTCGTAGAAATGACGCGCGCGTTCGAGGTCTGTACAGCCAACCATCACATGGGAAAACATCAAGAGGCTCCTGGTTTGTCTTTGGGGTTGTGAGTCGTTCGGGCCGGTGCCAGGCCGCTCACAGCTGGTAGTTCTGCGGCCCGCGACTCGCGATCTTGATCGCGCCGACCTTGTTGCCCAATTCGGCGCATTGGGCCAGCGACCAGCCCTGCTCCAGACCGTGTAGCAAAGCACCGCGCCAGGCGTCGCCGCAGCCGGTGGGATCGACCACTGCCTCCGCCTTGACGGGCGGCACCACGGTTTTGTTGCCATCGATCCAGACCTCACAGCCCTCGCCGCCGAGCGTGACCACCAGGCCCTGCACGCGACGCGAGATCTCGGCGCTGCTCCAGCCGGTGCGCTCACTGAGCATCTTGCCA
>JBIKUT010000060.1:0-8660 GCA_044347465.1 Ramlibacter sp. | reverse complement strand
GCCGACGTTGAGGGCCAGAACGATGTGGCAGCCCTGTTCCGTTCCACCGCTGAAGGTGAGACGGGCCATGCCCACGGTCACCTCGAGTGGCTCGAGCAGTGTGGCGACCCCGCCACCGGCCTGCCGATTGGCACGAGCCGCCAGAACCTGACGGCCGCCGTTGCTGGCGAGACCCACGAGTACACCGACATGTACCCCGGCATGGCCAAGACGGCCCGTGACGAGGGCCATGACGAAGTGGCCGATTGGTTCGAGACCCTGGCCAAGGCCGAGCGCTCGCACGCCAACCGCTACCAGAAGGCCCTGAACGAGCTGGTCGACTGACCCTCGGGATGTTGCGTGTTGGGCATGGCCTTCGCGGGCCGTGCCCAATGCACAACACCCCCCCTTTTTTTCTTCGAACAACAACACGGAGTTATCCCATGGCACGCGAAGGCAGCTTGGAAGCGCCCACCCGTCACCCGATTGACTGGAAGAACCCCGAGTTCTACAACGAAGAAGCCACGCTCCATGAGATGGAGCGGATCTTCGATATCTGCCATGGCTGCCGCCGCTGCGTGAGCCTGTGCGGGTCGTTCCCGACGCTGTTTGACCTGGTCGATGAAAGCAAGACCGGTGAAGTCGACGGCGTGGACAAGAAGGACTACTGGAAGGTCGTCGATCAGTGCTACCTGTGTGATCTGTGCTACCTGACCAAGTGCCCCTATGTGCCGCCGCACGAGTGGAACCTGGACTTCCCGCACACCATGCTGCGTGCCAAGGCGATCAAGTTCAAGAAGGGCGAGGTCGGTGCCGCCGAGAAGTTCCTGGCTTCGACCGACACACACGGCAAGTTCGCCGGCATCCCGATCGTGGTGCAGGCGGTCAACGCCGTGAACCACACGAAGGCGGCCCGCAGCGTGATGGAGTCGGTGCTCGGTGTCGACCAGAACGCCTGGCTGCCGAGTCTGGCGACGCGCAAGTTCCGTTCGTCGGCCGCCGAGTCCAAGGACTTCCCGGTCAAGG
This sequence comes from Ramlibacter sp., assembly GCA_044347465.1. GTDB lineage: Bacteria > Pseudomonadota > Gammaproteobacteria > Burkholderiales > Burkholderiaceae_C > Ramlibacter. The sequence continues at coordinate 7,655 of JBIKUT010000060.1, read as the reverse complement.
ACGGCGCCAAGACGCCGGGCAAGGTCGCGATTTACGCCACCTGCTACGTGAACTACAACGAGCCAGGGATCGGCCACGACTTGCTCAAGGTGCTCGATCACAACGAGGTGCCCTATGTGCTGGTCGACAAGGAGCAGTGCTGCGGCATGCCCAAGCTCGAACTGGGCGACCTGGAGTCGGTGGATGCGAGCAAGCAGGCCAACATCCCGGTGCTGGCGAAATACGCCCGCGACGGCTTCGCCATCTTGTCGGCCGTGCCCAGTTGCACGCTGATGTTCAAGCAGGAACTGCCCCTGATGTACCCGGACGATGCCGAGGTGCAGCTGGTGAAGGAGGCGATGTGGGACCCGTTCGAGTACCTGATGGCGCGCAAGCGCGACGGGTTGCTCAAGACCGAGTTCACCCAGCCTCTGGGCAAGATCAGCTACCAGGTGCCGTGCCACGGGCGCGTGCAGAACATCGGCAAGAAGACCGAGGAAATGCTCAAGATGGTGCCCGGCACGTCGGTGCATACCCACGAGCGTTGCTCGGGCCACGCCGGCACCTTCGGCGTGAAGAAGGCTTATCACGAGCAGGCCATGAAGATCGGCAAGCCTCTGTTCAAGAAGATGGCCGAACATCAAGACGGCGGTGCGCCCGACTACATCACTTCGGATTGCCCGCTGGGCGGCCACCACATTGCCCAGGGCTTTGAGCGCAATGGGCTGGGCAACCCCGAGATGCAGCACCCACTGACCCTGGTGCGCCGCGCCTACGGTCTCACGTAAATCCAGATTGAAGGACGATTCCATGCAACTGACCGGAACCATCACGATCGACAGCCTCATGTCTCTGGAGGCCTATAGCAAGTGGCGCAAGGAGCATAAGGTCGACGTGCTCACGCATCGCAAACTGCGCTCGCTGCACCTGGGTGACCACATCACCTTGCAGTTCGAGAGCGAGACCACGATCCGCTACCAGATCCAGGAGATGCTGCGCATCGAGAAGATCTTCGAAGAAGACGGCATCGCGCAGGAAGTGGAAGCCTACGCGCCGCTGGTGCCCGAGGGCAGCAACTGGAAGGCGACGATGCTGATCGAGTACCCCGACGTCAACGAGCGCAAGCGCGAGCTCGCGCGCCTGATCGGGGTGGAAGACCGCATGTTTGTCGAAGTGGAAGGCCATGCCCGCGTCTACGCCATCGCCGACGAAGACCTGGACCGTGAGACCGAGGAAAAGACCTCGGCCGTGCACTTCGTGCGCTTTGAGTTTCCGCCCGCTGCAGCCGCCGCGGTGAAGGCCGGCGCGAGCGTGAAGCTCGGTTGCGACCACAAGAACTACCCGGCGCACACCACGATTTCGCCGGAGGCCCTGGCTTCGCTGGCGGGCGACCTGAAGTAATTCGGTGAGTGTGGGCGCCGGGCTGCTTGCAGTCTGGCGCCCTTTTTTTTAGGCCGGCGGGAACAGGTCGATGCGGTCCGTGATGATCCCGTCGGTGCCCAAGGCCAGCAGGTGCTGGGCGACGGATTCGTCATTCACCGTGTAGCTCAGACAACGCATGCCGTCGGCGTGCACGCGGGCGACTGTGCCGGCGGTCCAGAGCGCGTAGTGGCAGATCACCGCCACGCAGCCCCGCTCACGCGCGGTCTGCTGCCAACCTTCCCACAAAGTGTCTAGCAGCAGTCCGCGTGGCAGCTGCGGTGCAACCGCCTGTGCGCCTGCCAGCGCCTCGGGCTTGAAGGAGGTGAGCAGGGGCGGCACGGCGTCATCGGGCCACAGGCGCTGGGCCAGCGCCGCAACGGCCTCGCCGGTTTCGCGCTCCTGGCCGGGTGTGGGCTTGAGCTCGATGTTCAGGTGGTGGCCATTGGCCAGGCACCAGCGGGCCACCGCCTCGAGCGTGGGCAGGGGCTCGCCGGTGTGGGCGCGCGAATGCCAGGCGCCGGCATCGAGCTGCGACAGGGCGTGCCAGGACAGATCGCCCGCGATGCCGTGGCCGTTGCTGGTGCGCTCGAGCGTCGCGTCGTGCAGCAAGAAGGGGAGGCCATCGGCCGAGAGCTTGGCGTCGCACTCGAACATGCGATAGCCGTGCGATGCGCCCAGGCGAAAGGCGGCCAGGGTGTTTTCGGGGGCCAGTTTGCCGGCGCCGCGATGGGCGATCCAGCGGGGGTAGGGCCAGGGCTGCATGGTGTCAGGCCTCGATCCGCTTGCCGCTGTCCGCGTCGAAGCGATGCAGGTTGTCGGCGCGGGGTGCGACGGTGAAGGTGTCGCCTGGTGCCGGCGCGGGGCGGTTGGCGTCCAGGCGCACGATCACGGGTTCGGTGTCCAGACGGCCATAGACCAGGCGCTCGGCGCCCAGAAGTTCGACGGTCTCGACTTGCAGCTTCCAGCCAGTGTCGGCCGCATCCAGGTGCTCGGGCCGCACGCCCAGGATCTCGCCCGCGCGCCCACCGGGGGCCTGCCGCAGCAGGTTCATGGGCGGTGAGCCGATGAAGCTGGCGACAAAGGTGGAGGCGGGCGTGCGATAGACCTCTTCGGGCGTGCCGAACTGCTCCATCACGCCCGCATTCATCACGATCATGCGCTGGGCCAGCGTCATGGCCTCGACCTGGTCGTGCGTGACAAAGAGCGAGGTGATGCCCAGCTCGCGGTGCAGTTTCTGGATCTCCAGACGCGTTTGGGCGCGCAGTTTGGCGTCGAGGTTGGACAGGGGTTCATCGAACAGGAACACCTGGGGCTGGCGCACGATGGCGCGGCCCATGGCCACGCGTTGGCGCTGGCCACCCGAGAGCTGGCGGGGCTTGCGATCGAGCAGGGGCGAGAGCTCCAGGATGGCTGCGGCCTTGTCCACGCGGGCGCGGATCTCGTCGGCGGGCAGCTTGCGGATCTTCAGGCCGTAGGCCATGTTGTCGAACACGCTCATATGCGGATACAGCGCGTAGTTTTGAAAGACCATCGCGATATCGCGCTCGGCAGGCTCCAGGTCATTGACCACGCGCGCGCCAATGGCGATCTCGCCCTCACTGATTTCTTCCAGGCCTGCCACCATGCGCAGCAGGGTGGACTTGCCGCAGCCCGAGGGGCCGACGATGACGACGAACTCACCGTCGGCGATCTCGGCGCTGATGCCGTGTATCACCTGCACCGACTGCTTGCCGGTGACATAGTGCTTGATGACGTTGCTGAGGGAAATGCCTGCCATGACGTATTTTTTATTTCTCGGTGTCTACCAAGCCCTTGACGAACCATTTCTGCATAAGCAGCACCACCGCCGCTGGCGGCAGTAGCGCCAGCACCGCCGTGGCCATGAGGACGTTCCATTCCGTGTATGACTCGCCCGAGATCAGACGCTTGATCCCCAGGACGATGGGGTACATGTCCTCGTTGGTCGTCACCAGCAGCGGCCAGAGGTACTGGTTCCAGCCGTAGATGAACTGGATCACGAACAGCGCCGCGATCGAGGTGACCGACAGTGGCAACAGCACGTCGAAGAAAAAGCGCATCGGACCGGCGCCGTCCATGCGGGCGGCCTCGACCAGTTCGTCCGGGACGGTGAGGAAGAACTGCCGGAATAGGAAGGTGGCGGTGGCCGAGGCGATCAGAGGCACCGTTAGGCCGGCATAGGTGTTGAGCATCTTCAGGTCGGCCACGACCTCGTAGGTGGGGCCAATGCGCACTTCAACTGGCAGCATCAGCGTGACGAAGATCATCCAGAACACGAAGTTACGCAGCGGAAAGCGGAAGTACACGATGGCGAAAGCCGATAGCAGCGAGATTGCGATCTTCCCCAGCGCGATCACCAGCGCGCTGATCAAGCTCACCCCCATCATGGGCAATGCGGGCGGCAGCCTGCTACCCGCCTGCGTCTCGCCTCCAAATAGGGCCACCCTGTAGGTGTCCAGAAATTGGGTGCCGGGCAGCAGCGACAGCGGCCGGGCGGTGATGATGTCCTGCGAAGACTGGGTGGAGGCAATCACCGCCAGCAGCAGTGGGAAGGCGACCATCGCCACGCCCAGGATCAGGATGGCGTGGGCCAGCACGGTGAGGCCTGGGCGTCGTTCGATCATGTCAGTACTGCACCTTTTTCTCGACGAACCGGAACTGCACCACGGTCAGCGCGATCACGATCAGCATCAGGATCACCGACTGCGCCGCGGAGCCACCCATGTCCAGCGCCTTGAAGCCGTCGTAATACAGCTTGTAGACGAGGATGGCGGTTTCCTTGCCCGGCCCGCCGTGGGTGGTGGCGTCGACGATGGCGAAGGTGTCGAAGAAGGCATACACCACGTTGATCACGAGCAGGAAGAAGGTGGTGGGTGACAACAAGGGAAACACGATGGTCCAAAAACGCCGGGCTGGTCCGGCGCCGTCGATCGCGGCCGCTTCGATCAGCGACTTCGGGATGGATTGCAGCCCCGCGAGGAAAAACAGGAAGTTGTAGGAGATTTGCTTCCAGACCGCCGCTGCGACGATCAAGGCCATGGCGTCCCGCGGCTCCAGCAGGTGGTTCCAGGTGATGCCCAGGGCCTGCAGCGCCCAGGCCACCACGCCCATGGGCGAGGCGAACATGAAGAGCCACAGCACGCCGGCCACGGCTGGAGCGACCGCATAGGGCCAGATCAAAAGCGTCTTGTAGAAGGTGGCGCCGCGCACGACGCGGTCGGCCATCACCGCCAGCAGCAGCGCGATCGACAGACCAGCCACAGCCACCAACAGCGAGAACACCGCGGTGGTCTGAAAAGACGCCAGGTAGGTGGGGTCGGCAAACAGCCGCTGGAAATTTTCCAGCCCCACGAACTCGCGGCTCGCGCCGAAGGCGTCTTCCTGCAGCACGCTTTGGTAAAGCGCCTGGCCTGCGGGCCAGAAGAAGAAGACCCCGACGATGACCAGCTGTGGCGCCACCAGCAGCCATGGCAACCAGGACGATCGGAAACGGACCCGTTTTTCCACGTTGTGTTTTTTCAGCAGCCGGAAACAAAGCTCCCCCGCCAGGCGGGGGAGTAGCCAGGGGCGTCCAACGGTCCGGGGGCCGATGGACGCGTCCGTGAGTATCTCAGGACTTGTTGGCCTTCTCGAAGCGTTCGAGTTGCTCGTTGCCCCGCTTGACTGCGGAATCGAGCGCCTCTTTCACGCCCTTGCGACCGGACCAGATCTGTTCGGTTTCCTCGTCGACGATGGTGCGGATCTGGACGAAGTTACCCAGGCGGATGCCGCGCGACTTGTCGGTGGTCTTGCGGATCATTTGTTCGACCGAGACGTCGGTGCCCGGGTTCTGTTTGTAGAAGCCGGATTTTTCGGTCAATTCGTAGGCTGCCTTCGTCACCGGCAGGTAGCCCGTACGCTGGTGGCTCTTGGCAGCTTCTTCGGCTTTGGACAAGTGCGCGAAGAACTGGGCCACGCCCTTGTACTCCTCGGATTTCTTGCCGGCCATCACCCACAGGCTGGCACCGCCAATGACGGTGTTCTGCGGCGCGCCGGGCACGTCGGGGTAATAGGGCAAGGTGCTGATGCCCGAGGCGAACTTGGCGTTGCGTTTGATGTTGCCGTACAAGGCGGACGAGCCGGTGATCATCGCGCACTCGCCGGAGACGAAGGTGGCGTCTGCCGCATTGCCGCGGCCCTTGTAGATGAACAGGCTCGTTTTGGCCATATTGGCCAGGTTCTCGATATGGCGTACGTGTAGCGGCGAATTGAAGGCCAGACGGGCATCGTTGCCCCGCATGCCGTTGCCTTTGGTCGCGAACTCGGTGTTGTGCCAGGCGGAGAAGGTCTCCAGCTGCGTCCAGGAGATCCAGCTGGTGGTGTAGGGGCACTTGTGACCGGACGTCTTGAGCTTGGCGGCGGCCAGGGCCACCTCCGGCCAAGTGCGCGGCGGCTTCTCAGGATCGAGACCGGCGGCCTTGAAGGCGTCCTTGTTGTAGTGGAACACCGGCGTCGAGCTGTTGAACGGGAAACTGAGCATCTGCCCGTTGGGGGCGGTGTAGTAGCCGGCGACTGCGGGCACGTAGGCGGTGGGGTCGAACTTCAGGCCTGCGTCCTGCATGACCTTGCCGACGGGAATGATCGCGTTCTTGGACGCCATCATGGTGGCGGTGCCGACCTCGAAGACCTGCAGCACATGGGGCGCATTGCCAGCGCGGAAGGCGGCGATGGCGGCGGTCATGGACTCGTCGTAGCTGCCCTTGAAGGTCGGGACGATCTTGTAGTCTTTTTGGCTGGTGTTGAAGTCCTTGGCGAGGTCATTGACCCATTCGCCCAGGGCGCCGCCCATGGAATGCCACCACTGGATCTCGGTCTGTGCCTGCGCGGGCAAGGCGAAGGCCGTGGCGATCGCGGCGGCCGCGAGAGTTTTGAGTACTTTCATCTTCTATTTCCTTTTTTGGACTGCGATGCGGATGGTTCTGCCTGCGGGTGCTACCTTAATTCAACTTTGTGACACGCCCGTGTTGCGGCCCAGCGATCTCGCCCGCACAGGGATTCCCCCGCAGGGAACGATGGCGATACACCTTTGGTACCATCCGCCCTCAGCCGCTCTCGCATCCTTCGGCTGCTTAGTCTGCATGCGATGAACGCACCGACCACCCTCAACCTCCTTCTGGCTCCCGGCGACTCGCAGACCCCGCGCCTGCGTGAAATCCCCTACAACTACACCTCGTTCTCCGACCGCGAGATCGTGATCCGTTTGTTGGGCGATCGCGCCTGGGAGGTTCTGAGCCAGTTGCGAGCCGAGCGCCACACCGGCCGCTCTGCCCGCATGCTCTATGAAGTGCTGGGTGACATCTGGGTGGTGCAGCGCAATCCTTACCTTCAGGACGACCTCCTGGACAACCCCAAGCGCCGTCGCCTGCTGGTCGACGCCCTGCATCACCGACTGGGCGAGATCGACAAGCGCCGCACGCCCGACACCGATGCCTCGCGCGACGCCCGGGTGGGCGAGTTGCTTGCGGCCGCCCGCGAGGCGGTTCAGGCCTTCGATGCCAGCTTCACCGAGGCGGCTACGCTGCGTCGGCGCACGCAGCGCGTGCTGGGCCGCCTGACGGCCAAGGACAACATCAAGTTCGACGGGCTCTCGCGCGTCTCGCATGTCACCGACGCCACCGACTGGCGCGTCGAGTACCCGTTCGTGGTGCTGACCCCTGATACCGAAGCCGAGATGGCCGCTCTGGTTCGCGGCTGCTTCGAGCTGGGCCTGACGATCATTCCGCGTGGCGGCGGCACGGGCTATACCGGCGGCGCCATCCCGTTGACCTGGAAATCCGTGGTGATCAACACCGAGAAGCTCGAGGCCATGACCGAGGTCGAGCTTGTCGCGATTCCCGGCCATGACCAGCCCGTGCCCACGGTCTGGACCGAGGCCGGCGTGGTGACCCAGCGCGTGGCCGACGCCGCCGAGCGCGGGGGCTATGTGTTCGCGGTCGATCCGACCTCCGCCGAGGCCTCGTGCATCGGCGGCAACATCGCCATGAACGCCGGCGGCAAGAAGGCCGTGCTCTGGGGCACGGCCCTGGACAACCTGGCGTCCTGGCGCATGGTCACGCCCGACGCGCAATGGCTGGAGGTGGTGCGCCTGGATCACAACCTGGGCAAGATCCACGACGCCGAGGTGGCCACCTTCGAGCTGCGGTATTTCCCGGGCGACGCCAAGAAGATCGACTGGAGCCGCCCCGCGCGCACCGAGC
>JBIKUT010000059.1:0-8728 GCA_044347465.1 Ramlibacter sp. | reverse complement strand
AAGCACCCGCCAAAGGCGGCTGGCTGGCGCTGAAGAAAGCCTGGTCGCGGCTGTCGGACTGGTTTGTCATTCAGCCCCCTTCGATCCGTGTCGGGGTCATCGCCCTGGCGGTCCTGATTTCCGCCTCCGCGGGCTATTCGCTGGTCATGTGGCACAAGCAGGCCCGGCTCGCACAGGAGGTTAGCCAGATGGCCGGCCAAAGCGGCGCCGAGTATCTGTGGAGCCTCAATGAAAACCTGCCGGTGGTCTTTGGCTCGGGCTCTCTGCTCGGGTTCCTCGAGCGCCAACCCGTGGATCGCATCACCGTCATCTACCGGCCGCTCTTGTGGAACGTCTCCGAGCGCTTTGTGCTCGTGGAATCCGAAGGCCGTCAACACGCCTACTACCCGTCAGACCTGGAGACCCAGATCTTCTCCGACCGCGCCGTGACGGCCGCCTGGGCCGGCCAGCTGGTCTTCGTGCCGCGGGAGGAACTGGGTGCCAGCAGCCTGGCCATGGTGGAACGTCTGGACCGGCGCTTTGCTGGCGCGCGGCCTCAGTCCGAAAAAGAAGGCTGGAAGGCGGGCGTGAGCGGGGTACTCTCGGGCGCGTTGACGCTGGGCCTGCTCGGGTTCCTGTTCTTTCAATTGCGCGGGCAGCACAAGTCGCTCAGATTCATCGAGGCGGCGCACGTGCAAGGCAGCTTGAGCGATCTGGTGGGCATGGACGACATCAAGTCCGAGGTGGCTCAGATCAAGGACCAGTACCAGCGCCGCGCCGAGTACGCCGAGTACGGCATCCACAAGCCCTTTAACGTGATGTTCAGCGGGCCAGCGGGCACCGGCAAGACCAAGCTGGCGAGCTACCTGGCCAAGGAGTTGAACCTGCCGATCCTGTTTCATTCGGCGGTGAACCTGGAGACGGGCTACGTGGGCGGTGGTGCCAACACGCTCTCGCGCATCGTCTCGATGGCGCAGCGGCGCCGGCGCTGCATCGTGTTCCTGGACGAGGCGCAAGACCTGTTCATGCAACGCGGCGGCCATCGCAAGTTTGATGACGACACCCAGAACATGCTACTGGCCGTGCTCGATGGCGTGCGCACCAAGACCGACACCGAGATCATCTGGATCGTGGCGAGCAACTTCAACAGCGAGCAGATGCAGATGGACGAGGCCATGCTGCGACGCTTTCAGATGAAGGTGGACTTTCGCCTACCCAATCTCGAGGAGCGCGGGGCCATCATCGGCCATTACCTCGCGCAGCGCGCCGCCAAGCTGACCGGCGATATCGACCTGCGCCATCTGGCCGCGATTACCGAGGGACGCAGCCCCGCCGATCTGGAGACCATCGTCAATCAAGCCGGCATCCGCGCGGTTCAGGCGGGCGCCCTGATTGGCACCGACACCCTGATGCAAGCGGCCGAGCGCGTGATGGTGGGCAATGTGAACGCCAGCGCCACGAAGGAACGAGACCGAGACAGACGGATCATCGCGGTGCACGAGTGGGGCCACTTCCTGGTCGACCTCGAGCACGAACGCAAACGCTGCGGCGACAACTGGGTGCAAATCCTGGCCGAGATGAAGACCCTGAAGATCTCACTGAAGGCCAGCCCGCGCCACAACGCACTGGGCTTTGTGTTTCACAAGCAAGGCAGCAACTTGCTCAAGACCAAGGCCGATATCGAACACGATGTGCGCATGCTCCTGGGCGGTATGGCCAACGAGGAATTGTTCTTCGGAGAGGAAGGCACCACCAACGGCGCGCACAACGACATCACCCGCGTGACCAAGCTGCTGCATCACGCGGTGGGGGAGATGGGCATGTACCGCAAGACACGCTTGAACTTCGGTGCGCTGGCGGGTGACGCAGGCCAGCGCGCGGTCGACGAGGAGACGCGCTCGATCATGGAGGACCAGAGCGAGCGGCTGTATGGCGAAACCAAGACCCTGCTGGCGCGTCTGAAGCCGCTCACCGAGCACCTGGCGGGCAAGCTGATGGACGCCGGCGACATGAGCCTGAAAGACGCGCTGACCGAGATCCGCCGCTTCGAGGCCGCTTGTCACAGCTTCAACAGCCGGGTGGGGTTGGCGCCGGCCGCGTGATCGGGCGAGCCGCCCGCCTCACAAACGCGCGAGTCGCTCCAGCGCCGTGAGCAGCGTCTCGTCCTTCTTGGCGAAGCAAAAGCGCACCACGCGCTGGTCGAAGCCGTCGCCGTAAAAGGCCGACAGCGGGATCGCCGCGACGCCCACCTCGCGGGTGAGCCACTGGCAGAACTCGGCTTCAGGCAGGTCGCTCACCTCGGAGATGTCGACGCACTGAAAGTAGCTGCCCTCACTGGGCAAGAGCCGCAGTCGGGTGGTGGCCAGGCCCTGGCGGAACAGGTCGCGTTTGCGCTGGTAGAACGCGGGCAGTTCCAGGTAGGGGCCGGCATCGGCCATGTAGGCGGCCAGACCGTATTGCACCGGGGTGTTCACGGTGAACACATTGAACTGATGCACCTTACGAAACTCGGCGCTCAGTGACGCGGGCGCGGCCACAAAGCCGACCTTCCAGCCGGTCACGTGGTAGGTCTTGCCAAAGCTCGAGACGATGAAGGCGCGCGCCGCCAAGCCGGGGAACAAAGCCGCGCTTTGGTGCGGGTGGCCCTCGAAGGCCATGTGTTCGTAGACCTCGTCGCTGATCAGAAGCACCTCGGTGGGCGCGAGCAGGTCTTGCAACTGGAGCATCTCCTGGCGCGTCCAGACCGTGGCACTGGGGTTGTGCGGGCTATTGACCAGGATGGCGCGGGTGCGCGGTGTCATGGCCGCAGCGATGCGATCAAAGTCGGGGCGGAAGGTGCCGGGGGTGAGCGGCACGCGGACTACGGTGCCGCCGGCCAACTCGATGTTGGGCACGTAGCTGTCGTAGCAGGGCTCGAGCACGATCACCTCGTCGCCCGGTCGCACCACGGCCAGGATGGCGGTGATGATGGCCTGCGTCGCGCCCGCGGTGACGGTGATCTCGCTGCCGGCGTCGTAGCGGCGGCCGTACAGGGTCTGGAGCTTGGCGCTGATCGCCTCGCGCAGCACGGGCACGCCGGTCATGGGTGGGTACTGGTTGTGGCCCTGCACCATGGCATCGGTCACGCCTTGCACCAGCTTGGGGTCGCAGGCGAAATCTGGAAAGCCCTGGCCCAGGTTCACCGCCTTGTACTCGGTGGCCATGGCCGACATCACGGTGAAGATGGTGGTGCCGACGGCGGGCAGTTTGGTTTCAAGTACAGGGGTGCGGACAGCGGTCATGGGGTGGTCAGAGTTCATAGTCGTTCACGTGGCCAGACAGGGCCTTGGCGATGAGATTGCGGTCCAGGCGATCGGACAGCATGTGCGCAAACTCCAGCACGAAGTTACGCAAATAGGCGCTGCGCTTAAACGCAATTCGCGCCACATTTTGACCGAACAGCGCGCCCAGGGGCCGCACCACCAGGTCGCTGTTGCTGCCGTCCTCGCGTACCGCCATCTCGGCCACGATGCCGATGCCCAGACCCAGGCGCACATAGGTCTTGATCACGTCCGAGTCGATCGCCTCCAGCGCGATGCGCGGATGCAGCTTCTTTTGGGCGAACGCGGCGTCGATGCGGGTGCGGCCGGTGAAGGAGGGGTGGTAGGTGATCAGGGGCTCGGCCGCCAGGTCTTCGAGCGAGATGCGCTCCTTGGCGGCCAGCGGGTGGCCGGTGGGCATCACCAGCATGTGCTGCCACTCGTAGCAAGGCAGGGTGACCAGATCGGGGTAGTCGGCCAAGGACTCGGTGGCGATGCCCACTTCGGCCACTTCATCGAGCACCATGCGCGCCACCTGATCGGGCGAGCCCTGGTGCAGGCTCACGTTGACCTTGGGGTAGGCGGCGCGTAGCTTGGCCACCGGCGCGGGCAACACATAGCGCGCCTGGGTGTGGGTGGTGGCGATGGACAGCGTGCCGCTGTCCTGGGCGCTGAATTGCTCGCCAATGCGTTTGAGGTTGCCCACTTCTCGCAGGATCACCTCGATGCTGCGCAAGACGTGTTGGCCGGGCTCGGTGATGCGCTTGAGGCGCTTGCCATGGCGCGCAAAGATCTCGACGCCTAGTTCTTCTTCCAGTTCGATGATGGCCTTGGACACGCCGGGCTGCGAGGTGTGCAGGGCCTTGGCCGCCTCGGTCAGGTTGAGGTTGCGTCGCGCTGCTTCCTGCACGAATCGGAACTGATGTAGGTTCATATCGAATTTCTACTAAAGCAGAAATTCATTATGCAATAAAGCGTCTATCGGGCGTGCGGGGCCCCGTGCGAAGTGCCCGTGGCCAGATCAGCCAGCATGTCCAGCAAGCGATCGTCCTCGCCCACGGGGGGCTGCAAGTCCCAGTCCACCTGAGGATGCTGCAGGCGCAGAGCGGCCACCAGGGCCGGCAGGTCCTTGCGCACATGGCGTCCGGCGCCCAGGAACATGGGCACGATGCGCACCGCCGTCAGACCCAGGCCGGCCAGTTCGGCTGCCGTGGTGGGCAGATCGGGCTCGGTCAGTTCCAGGTAGGCGCAGCGCACCGCCAGCGCCGGCGTGCGTGCGCGCATGCGGTCGGCGACCGCTTCCAGGGGCCGGCGCCACAGCGGGTCGCGTGAGCCGTGGGCAAAGAGGATCACCCCCTGCGTCATCGTCGCAGCACCAGCCATCCGAAAGCCCCCAATGACAGGACCGAGTAGATCAGCCCTGGCGCGGCGGCCGTGAGCCAGGGCAGCCAGTTGCCCAGGTTGCCGATGTAGCCGAAGACGTTGTTCAAAAGGAAGAAACTGATCCCGATCAGAACTCCGCCAAACACGAAGGCGGTGATGCCGCCCGAGCGGAAATGCAGGTAGGCGAAGGGCAGGGCCAGCACCACCATCACCATGCAGCTAAGGGGATAAAACACCTTGCGCCAGAACTCGATCTCGTAGCGCTGCGAGGTCTGGCCATTGGCCTCCAGGTGGCGGATGTACTCGAACAGATCCAGGGTGCGCATGCGCTCGGGCTTGAGCAGGGCGACCGACACCATCTCGGGCGAGATCGCCGTGGGCCAGGTCACGCGGGCCTGGCGTGCGCCGGCGGCCACCGCCGTGCCGCTGGCGGTCGCGCCAAAGTCGATGCGCTCGACGTCCCGCAGGATCCAGGCATCGGGCCCGAACTCGGCGTTTTGGGCCTGGACCATCGAGACCATGAAACCGCGCAGGTCCGACTCGAAGATGCGCACGCCTTGCATCTGCCCCTCAGGTGTCAGCGCCGCGACGTTGACCGTGTAGGTGCGCTGCGGCTGACGCTCCTTGAGCCAGGCGCCGGTCTGCCCGATCGACAGCTTGCCCTGCATGCGCGCCTTGAGCAATTGCGCTGCTCGGTCGGCAGCCGGGGCGGCGTAATCGCCGGCGGCGAAGGTCAGCAGGGTGAACACCACGCCCAACCCGAGCAGCGACCGCAGGGCGCGCCCGGGGCCCAGACCCGAGGTCCGCAAGATGGTGTATTCGGAGCTTTGCGCCAGGCGCGCCATCACGAAGATGGTGCCAATGAGGACCGCGATCGGCAGCAGCTCGTACAGGTGATTGGGCACCTGCAGCAGCACAAACAGCATGGCATGCGTGAGGTGGTAGGCGCCGCCGCGGGTGACGTTGGGCAGTTCGTCGACGAAGTCGAAGAAGAAAAACAGCGCCAGAAAGCCCAGGGCCACAAAGGCCACCGCAGCGATGACCTCGCGGTAGATCAGCCGCCGGATCGTGATCATGCAGACCTCGGCGCGCGACGCCAGCGCGGGATCAGGCGCCAGTTGTGGTGCTGCTTGAGCAGCCAGAGTAGCGCGCAGGCGAACACGCCCCCGTGTAGACCGACCATGAAGCCGGCGAAGCTGGCGCGCCCGCTGGCGATCCAGCTTTGCCCGAGATTGAGCAGGTTGTAGTAGATGACAAAGGCGAAGAGCGCGAACAGCAGGTTGCCCGTGCGGGTGGCGCGCGGGTTGACGCTGGAGACCGTGATGGCGATCACCACGAAATTGAACGTCGCCAGAGCCAGGCCGACCCGCCAAGCCAGCTCGCCCTGGTTCACGGGCGTGGGGTTGCTCACCAGCGCGCGGGTGCTCAATGTACGCGCCGGGATGTCCGCGCTGCTGGCCAGCTGGGTCGTGCCCACCCGGTTGCCCAACTCGACGAAATCCGTCACCTTGAGCTCCCCGCCGTTCAGGGCGCGCTGCACCCGTTGCCCGTTAGACAGCAGCAAAAAGTCGTTGCTGCCTTCCGTCACGACACGCCCGCCCCGGGCCGAGGTCACAGTCTCGCGTCCGTTCTCGACCGAGGCGATGAACACGTTCTTGCCTGATTTGTTGTCCGGGGTGTCCTTGTCCAGGAAGAACACCCGGGTGCCGCTGGCCGATTCCTGGAATTGCCCAGGCGCGACGCGCTCCAGGTCGCCCCGGTTGCCATAGCGATGTTTGAGCTCAATGGTTTGTCGGTTCGCCCAGGGCCAACCGACCAGGGCCATGACCGTCACGACCAGCAGGATCGGCCAGGCAAATGCCAGCAAGGGCTTGAGCAGGGCGGTCAGACCGCGGCCAGCGGTGAACCAGATCACCATCTCGCTGTCGCTGTACACACGCGACAAGGTGCTCACGATGGCGATGAACAGGGACAGGGTCAGCACCGGCGGCAGGTAGCTCATGACGGTATAGCCCATGACCATCATCACTTCCTGCGGGTTCACGCTGCCTCGGCTGGCCTGGCTCAGGGTGCGAATCAGCGTCATGGTCATGACGATCGTGACCAGCACCACCAGGGTCGCGCCGAAGCTTCGGGCCAGCTCCTTGCGGAGTGAGGAATGGAATAACATCAGCGCGCAACGCAACAGCAAGGGCTAGGGACCAACGGATTATGGACTTTCAACTCAAGACCCTGGGCCTGGCCCGCGCGTGTGCCGAAAAATGCGATTCGCTGCTGGTGCTGGTCGGCGAAGACTTCAAGCCGGGTAAGGACGCGCTCTCCCGGCTGGCGGCCGATGCCCTGAGCGCTCAGAGCCTGAGCAGCCAGGCGGGCAAGATGCTCTCGGCCTGGCGTCCTGCCGGCGTGACGGCGCCGCGGGTGCTATTGGTCGGCGCTGGCGATGGCTCGGCGCGCGCGGTGCGCACGGCGGTACGTGCGGCGGTGGGGGCCTTGAAGGGCACCCGGGTGCGCAAGCTGCTGGTCTGCCTGCCCGAAGGCGTGCGCCCGGCGGGCGTGCATGCGGCGGTGTCCGCGGCGAGCGAGACCACGTACGCCTACACGGCGACCAAGTCCAAGGGCGAGCCGCGCGAGTTGACCAAAGTCATCCTGGCGGTCCCTGATGCGGCCCGCCCCGGTCTCCAGGCCCGATTCGAAGCCGCCTGCGGCACGGCCCTGGGCATTGAGTTCGCCCGCGAGCTGGGTAATCTGCCGCCCAACGTCGCCACCCCGACCTACCTGGGCCAGCGCGCCCGTTTGCTTGCGCGCGAGGGCGGCTTTCAGTGCCAGGTGCTGGGGCCCAAGGAGGTCGCGCGACTGGGTATGGGCTCCTTCATGGCTGTGGCCCGCGGCTCGCACGAGCCCTTGCGCTTTATCGTCCTGAAATACCAGGGCGCCGCGGCCTCGGTCTCGCCCGTGGTCCTGGTGGGCAAGGGCATCACCTTCGACAGCGGCGGCATCTCCATCAAGCCTGCCGCCGAGATGGACGAGATGAAATTCGACATGGGCGGCGCAGCCAGCGTCCTGGGCACCTTCCGGGCCCTGGCAGCCTTGAAGCCCCGCCTCAATGTGATCGGCCTGATCCCCAGCTGCGAGAACCTGCCCGATGGGCGCGCACTCAAGCCGGGCGACGTGGTCACCAGCATGAGCGGCCAGACCATCGAAGTCCTCAACACCGATGCCGAGGGCCGGCTGATTTTGTGCGACGCCTTGACCTATGCCGAGCGCTTCGAGCCCTGCGCCGTGGTCGACATCGCCACCCTGACCGGCGCCTGCGTGGTGGCCCTGGGCGCGGTGCGCAGTGGCCTCTTCAGCTCGGACGACGAACTGGCCCAGGCGCTGCTCGATGCGGGCGAGTCGGCCCTCGACCCCTGCTGGCGCATGCCCCTGGACGAGGACTACGCCGAGGGCCTGAAAACCCATTTCGCCGACGTCGCCAACGTGGGGGGGCGCCAGGGCGGCGCCATCACGGCGGCCAAGTTCTTGCAGCGATTCGCCCAGATGTACCCCTGGGCCCACCTGGACATCGCGGGCACCGCCTGGCGCGGTGGCGCCGCCAAGGGCGCAACCGGCCGGCCGGTCGGCTTGCTGGTGGACTACCTGCTGTCGCAGCAGCCCCCGGCCGTCCGGGCGGCGAAGAAGGCCACCCCGGCAAGGAAGGCCACCCCGGCGAAGAAGGCCACCCCGGCAAGGAAAGCCGCCCCCGCCAAGAAGGCCTCGCGCGCACGGGCTCGCTAGGGCCGCACCGTCCCATGACCGGCATCGCCTTTCACGTCAACCTGGTCGACCGCCTGGCCTATGCCTGCCGCTTGCTGCGCAAGGCGGCGGCCGGCGGCGCGCGGGTGGTGGTGACCGGCACCGAGGCTGATCTGCGCGCCCTGGATGCAGCGCTCTGGACCTTTTCGGCCCACGACTTCGTGCCGCACGGCCTGGCCGATGCCCTGCCGCCCCGCCTTCTGGCGCGCACGCCCATCGTGCTGGCGCCATCGGCGCAGGCGGCGCCGCACCGGGAGGTGCTGGTCAACCTGCAC
>JBIKUT010000187.1:0-4855 GCA_044347465.1 Ramlibacter sp. | reverse complement strand
ACCTGGACCTGTTGGCCGATGCCCGCGCCTCGCACGATGCAGTGGCGCGCTTTGCCGGCCCCGATGAAGCGCGACGCTTCACCGCCTTTTGCGCGCAGGCGCGCGAGGTCTATGCCACGCTCGAAGGCCCCTTCATCCGCTCGACCTCGCCCACCATGGGCCGCATGGTCGGTGACCTGGGGCTGCGGGGCTTGTCGGTGCTGGCGCGCCTGGGCCCGATGCGCAGCCTGTGGGACAGCCTGGGTCGTCACTTCACCGATCCGCGACTGCGCCAGTTGTTCGGGCGCTATGCCACCTACTGCGGCTCCTCGCCCTGGGAGGCCCCCGCCACGCTGATGCTGATCGCGCAGGTGGAGATGGATGGCGTGTGGGCGGTCGACGGTGGCATGCATGCGCTGGCGCGCATGCTCGAGCGACTGGCGATCGCGCAGGGCGTCACCTTCCGCTATGGCACGCGTTGCGAGCGCATCGAGCTGCAAGGCGGTCGCGTGAGCGGTGTGCACCTGGCCCATGGCGAGCGCCTGGGCGCGCAGCGCGTCGTGTTCAACGGCGATGTGGCGGCCCTGCATGCCGGCCTGTTGGGCGACACGGCCCGCGCCGCTGCCCCGCGCGTGGGACCGCGCTCGCTGTCGGCCGTGACCTGGTCCATGCACACACGCACCCAGGGGCTGGCGCTAGACCGCCACAACGTTTTTTTCACAGGCGACTACCGCAGCGAGTTCGCCGACATCTTTGGGCAGGGCCGCCTGCCCAAGCGACCCACCGTCTACCTGTGTGCGCAGGACCGCGGCACGGGCGTGCCCGATACCGGCGCGCCCCAGCGCCTGCTGGCCCTGGTCAACGCGCCGGCTGTCGGCGGGCAGGGTCGGCTCACCCCCGAGGCACTTGACGAATGCGATTACCAGACCTTCTCCCTCATGCGCCGATGTGGCCTGGCCTTGCAGCCGCAGGCCCACGAATCGGTGCGCACAACGCCGGACGATTTCCATCGCCTCTTTCCGAGCACGGGCGGGGCCTTGTATGGCCAGGCGACGCACGGTTGGAACTCGGCGTTTGCCAGGTCGCCAGCGGCCAGCCCGGTGCCGGGTCTGTTCCTGGCGGGGGGCAGCGTGCACCCGGGGCCGGGCGTGCCGATGGCGGCGATGTCGGGGCAGCTGGCGGCCGCGGCCGTGATGGCGAGCCTCGGTTCGACCAGCCGGTCCCGCCCGGGGGCTACCTCTGGTGGTATGTCGACGCCCTCAGCGACGACGGGCAATTCGGCATGACGCTCATCGCCTTCGTGGGCAGCGTGTTCTCGCCGTATTACGCGTGGGCGCGGCGAGGTGACGCACCGGCCGATCCCGAGCAGCACTGCGCGCTCAATGTGGCCCTGTACAGCCGCCGCGCGGGGCGTTGGGCGATGACCGAGCGCGGCGCGCGTCATTGCAGCCGCAGCGCGCGCGAATTCACCCTGGGCCCCAGCCAAGTGCGCTGGGAGGGCGATGCGCTGGTGATCGACATCGACGAGGTGTGCGTACCGATTCCGCGCGCCTTGCGCGGACGCGTGCGTGTGCACCCGCAGCGCCTGTTCAACTTCAGCACGCCGATCGACCGCGCAGGCCGCCATCGCTGGGGGCCGATCGCGCCGTCGGCGCGCATCGAGGTCGAATTCGATGCGCCCGCGCAGCGTTGGCAAGGCCAGGCCTATCTGGATTCGAACGAGGGTGACGAACCGATCGCCGGCAGCTGCCGGGAGTGGGACTGGTCACGCAGCCCGATGGCCGATGGCAGCACCGCGGTCTTGTACGACATGCAGCACTTCGATGGCAGCGACCAGGTGCTGGCCCTGCGCTTTGGCCGCGACGGCCAGGTCACGCCCTTTGAGCCGCCGCCGCGTCGACCCTTGCCCATTACCCTCTGGCGTGTGCCGCGCCGCATGCGCAGCACCGGGCCTGTCAGCGTGGTCGACCAGCTGGAAGACACGCCGTTTTATCAACGGGCCATGGTGCGCAGCGAATTGCTTGGCGAGTCGGTCACCAGCTTCCATGAGACGCTCAACGTGCCCCGGCTGGTCTCGCCCGTGGTGCAGGGCATGCTTCCGTTTCGCATGCCTCGGCGCGGCTAAAAACAAAAGAACCCATGACGCACTGTCACGCTGCGGCCACATATCAACTGTCTAATCTGGTTGACATTTACAAATGTCAACTTAAAATGACACCAGTTTGCGACCAAGGGGGCCGCAAGCCGCCCGCGTGCGGGGTTAGCACGTGCGTTAGCTTTTCCAAGGAGAACCACAATGTCCGACAAAGACAAAGTGTGGGCCACCGGTCTGACCGAGGGCGAATCGGAGGAAATCCACCGGAACCTCATCCAGGGAACGCAGATATTCGGCATGATCGCGGCCTTCGCGCACTTGCTGGCTTATATCTACAGCCCCTGGTTGAAGTAAGGAGCACTACCCATGATCTACGGAAAAATGTGGTGTGTGGTCAAGCCCTCGGTGGGCATTCCTATCTTCATTGCCGCTGTGGCAATTGCCTCTTTCAGCGTGCACGTCGCGCTGACGCTCAACACCACCTGGGTGAAGGGCTTCCTCAATGGTGGACAGAAAGCCGTGGCAGCCGCCCCGGCCGAAGCGCCTCCAGCCAAGAAGTAATTCTGGTTTTGAGACAGGGACCGGGCCGCTTGCGGTGCCGGTCCTTTTTCATGTGAGTCGCCCATGAATCGATCCACGCCTCGCTCGCCCTCGCGCCTCGTGCAGTCGATCGTTGCATGGGGTCCGCGCTTCCTGCCGTTTGCAGATGCCGCCTCGCCCGACCTGCCGCTGTCGCGCCTGTTGCGCCTGTCGCTGTTCCAGATTTCTGTGGGCATGGCGCTCGTCTTGCTCGTGGGCACGCTCAATCGCGTGATGATCGTGGAGATGCACGTGCCCGCATCCTTGGTGGCCGTGATGGTGGCCTTGCCGATTCTGTTCGCGCCGCTGCGTGCGTTGATCGGTTTTCGCTCCGACCATCACCGCAGCGAACTCGGATGGCGCCGCGTGCCGTACATCTGGATGGGAACGCTGCTGCAATTTGGGGGGCTGGCCATCATGCCCTTTGCCTTGCTGGTGCTCGCGCGGGCGGGTGCCTCGGCCGATGCGCCGGCCTGGGTCGGTCATGGGGCGGCCGCCATCGCATTTTTGCTGGTGGGTGCGGGTCTGCACACGGTGCAGACCACCGGCCTGGCCCTGGCCACGGACCTCGCACCGCGCGAGGACCATCCCAAGGTGGTGGGCTTCATGTACTCGATGCTGTTGATCGGAACGATCGGCAGCGCCTTCATTTTTGGTTACGCGCTGTCCGAGTATTCGCCAGGCCGCCTGGTGCAAGTCATTCAAGCCTGCGCGGTGGCGACGCTGGTGCTCAATGTGGTGGCGATCTGGAAGCAGGAAGCGCGCAGCCGCGACCGCAAGCCACGCGCGCGCCGCGAAGACGATCCCAGTTTCCGCACGGCCTGGCAGGCGCTCAAAGGGCGTGATCGCGCGCTGCGGCGCTTGGCGGTCCTGGCCCTGGGCACTATGGCCTTCACGATGGAAGACGTGCTGCTCGAGCCCTATGGCGGCGAGATCCTGGGCATGTCGGTGTCCTCCACCACCTTTCTCACCGCCACGCTGGCCCTGGGCGGACTCATCGGATTTGCCTGGGCCTCGCGGGTGCTCGGGCGCGGAGGCGACCCCTGGCGCATGGCCCGTGCCGGCGCCCTGGTCGGTCTGCCCGCGTTCGCGGCGGTCATCGTCGCCGCGCCGCTGGCGTCGCCCGCGCTGTTCATCACCGGGACCTTCTTCATCGGCGCGGGCGCAGGCCTTTTTGGCCACGGCACGCTCACGTCCACCATGCAGATGGCCCCGCCCGAACAAGCCGGCCTGGCTCTGGGCGCCTGGGGCGCGGTGCAGGCCACAGCGGGGGGTTTGGCCATGGGCCTGGGAGGCATCCTGCGCGACGTGATAGCCTCTCCGTGGGGTTCGCTGGCGGGCTACGAAGCCGTCTACGTCATCGAACTGTTGATGCTCATTGGCACCTTGGTGCTCATGGCGCCGCTGCTGCGCCCCACTTCTACCGATTCATCTCAAGCAAGGAGACTCCCATGAAAGTCGAAACCGTCCTGATCATCATGTTCGTGGTCTTTGGCCTGTTCATGCTGGCCAACTGGTTCAACCGGCCCAAGAAGTAAGGCCCGGGCGGGGTAGGCTGAGCGCCCTACTTCCCGCTGCCCGCGTTCGGGAAAAAGAGCTGTTCCCCCCCGATACGGTAGCCGGCAATCGCCTGCTGCCCCGCCGGCGAGATCACCCAGTCGACGAACTTCTGAGCATCCGCAGCCTTCAGGTGCGGGTGCTTTTGCGCGCTCACGGCCATCACGCCGTACTGATTGAACAAGCGCTGGTCGCCTTCGACGAGGACGGCCAGGTCGCCGCGGTTCTTGAAGTTCAGCCAGGTGCCGCGATCGGCCAGCACATAGCCATTGACGGACGTCGCGATGTTCAGCGCCGGGCCCATGCCGCAGCCGCACTCCTTGTAGCCCTTGCCGCGGTCCGCGCCTACGCCGGCCTGCGCCCAGTAGCGGTTCTCGGCGGCGTGGGTGCCGCTCTTGTCGCCGCGCGAGATGAAGGGCGCGTTGGCCGCAGTCACCTTCTTGAGTGCCGCAACGATGTCCTTGCCGCGCGTACCGGCCGGGTCGTTCTTGGGGCCGATCAGGATGAAGTCGTTGTACATCACCGGGTAGCGGCGCGGCGCGAAGCCGTCGGCCACAAACTTTTCTTCCGCGGGCTGATCGTGCGTGAACAGCACGTCCGCGTCGCCCCGACGCGCCATGTCGATGGCCTGGCCCGTGCCCACTG
>JBIKUT010000237.1:0-4019 GCA_044347465.1 Ramlibacter sp. | reverse complement strand
CGGCGACGACTTTCACGTCCAGGCCGGTGGCCTGCTTGAACGCCGGCAGCAGGTGGCTAAACAGGCCCGATTGCTCGGTCGATGTGGTGGACGCCATCGTGATCGACTGCGACCAGCTGGTGCCTGCGACAAGCGCCAGTGCCATGGCGAGGGCGCCACTGCGTACGGTGTGAAGGACTTTCATCCCAGTTCTCCTTTGATAAACAAATCGGCTTGCGGGGACACCGTGTGCAGCGGCCCCTCAAAGAAATCGCGCACGGGCAGGTCGGCCAGCACACGTCCGTGCTCCAGGTAGACCACGCGGGTGGCCAGGCGCTTGACCTGGCCCAGGTTGTGGCTGGCAAAGGCCAGCGTCACATCGTTCGCGGCGAAGTCGGCCACCAGATGCTCGACTTCGCGTTTGGCATGCGGATCGAGACTCGAGGTGGGCTCGTCCAACAGCAGTAGTTGGGGGCGCAGGCTCCAGGCGCGCGCCAGGGCCAGGCGTTGCTGCTGCCCGCCGGAGAGGGCCGGCGCATGGCGCGTGGCGAGATCAGCAAGCTCCATGCGTGCCAGCGCCTGCTGCGCCTGTACGCGTGCCTGCCGCCAAGGCGTGCCCCGCAGCCACAGGCCCAGCGTCACGTTAGTCAACACGCGGGTGCGCAGCATGTAGGGGCGCTGAAACACCATGGCCTGCGAGCGCAGACCTTCATCGCAGCGCACCTTGCCCTGCGTGGGCCGCTGCAGGCCGTGCAGCACGCGCAGCAGGGTGCTCTTGCCACTGCCGTTGGCGCCGATGAAGGCGACACGTTCACCCCGCGTGATGCTCAGGGTGACGCCCGTGAGGGCCAAAGCAGATCCAAAGCGGACCTCCACGTCCTGCAGGTTGATCGCGTCGTTCATGCAGACACCTGCAAGGGCGATGTGGCGGGCTCGGCCCGCCCCACGCGCCAGCGACGCAGAAGCGACACGGCGGTATTCAGTACCAGCACCACGGTCAGCAGCACCAGCCCCAAGGCCAGGGCCAGCGGCAGATCGCCCTTGCTCGTTTCCAGCGCGATGGCGGTGGTCATCACGCGGGTGAAGCCGTCGATGTTGCCGCCCACGATCATCACCGCGCCCACCTCGGAGATCGCGCGGCCAAAGCAGGCGATGACCACCGTGAGCAGCGCAAAGCGTTCGTCCCATGCGAGCAGCAAGCCGCGCAGCGCGCCCCCGGCGCCGAGCGACTGCAGCTGCTCGCCATGCGCCGTATCGGCGTCTTCGATGACCTGGCGGGTGAGGGCGGCGGCCACTGGCAGCACCAGCACCGCCTGTGCGAGCACCATGGCCTGAAACGAGAACAGCCACCCCAGGAAACCCAAGGGACCGGAGCGAGACAGCAGCAGGTACACGACGAGTCCCACCACCACCGAAGGCACGGCCAGCGCGGTATTGAGCACCGTCAGCACCCCGCCGCGCCCCGCAAAGCGCGCCACCCCTAGCCAGGCGCCGAGCAGCAGGCCGCCGGCGCAGGCCAGCGCGCAGGCCGTTGCGCTCACCGCGAGGGAGCGGCCAGCGATGGCGAGAAGGGTGGGGTCGAGGTCGACGATGAGGCGCAGCGCGGTGGCGGCGCTCTCGGAAAACGTGTTCATGCGGGTGCGCATCATAGGCAGCGCCCGGGCCACTCGGGACGCGTGTTTGCGAGCTATGAAGCCGGGTGCATAAGGCGGCGGGCGGCATACCCGGTACATCCCTGATACTCGCCCGGTGCAACCGATCGAGCTTTCCTACGCCCTGGGCCGCCAGCGGACCCCGGGTGCGATTCATCATCCCCTCATCGACCTGCTGCAGGCCGTGCAGGACGAGGGCTCGATCTCGGGCGCGGCCCGGCGCCTCGGGCAGTCCTATCGCCATGCCTGGGGCGAACTCAAACGCTGGGAGACCGAGCTGGGGCGCGGCCTCGTGCTGTGGGAGCGGGGCCAGGCGGCGCGCCTGAGTGAATTCGGCGAGAAGCTGCTGTGGGCCGAACGCCAGGCGCAGGCGCGCCTGGCGCCCCAGATTGAGGCGTTGCAGGCGGGGCTGGAGCAGGTCTTTGCCGTCGCCTTCGACGACAGCGCCCACGTGCTGCCCCTGTACGCCAGCCATGACGACGCCCTCCCGCTCCTGCGCGAACACGCGGCGTCGCAGGGCCGCCTGCATCTGGATGTGCGTTTCTGTGGCAGCGTCGATGCCATCGCGGCGCTTAACGCGGGGCGCTGTGTGCTCGCGGGCTTTCATGTGCCGCCGTCGCACGCGGCGGGCTCGCTCGCTCAGCGCACCTATCAGCCCTTGCTCAAACCGGGCCTGCACAAAGTGATCGGCTTCGCGCGCAGACGCCAGGGCTTGGCGGTGGCGCCAGGCAATCCGCTGGGTCTGCAATCGCTGGCCGACGTGGCCTCGCGCGGTGCGCGCTATGTGAACCGCGCACCGGGTGCTGGCACGCGGGTGTTGGCCGAGCAACTGCTTGAGGAGGCTGGCCTGCGTGCGCCCGCCCTCAAGGGCTGGGACCGCGAGGAGCCCTCGCATACCGCCGTGGTGCAGGCGGTGGTCTCGGGTCAGGCCGATGCGGGCCTGGTCATTGAGGCCGCGGCGCGGCGCAAAGGGGTGGATTTCGTGCCGCTGCTCGAAGAAGACTACTACCTGGTGTGCCTGAAGTCCGCGCTGGACCAGCCGCCCGTGGCCGCCTTGCGCGCCGTGCTGCAGCAGGACGCCTGGCAGCAGCGGCTGCAGGCGCTGCCGGGGTATGCGCCGCGCCGCAGCGGTGAGGTGTTGAGCTTGCGCCAGGAGTTGCCGTGGTGGCGGCTGCGGGCGAAGGCGTGAGGGCGTCGCGCGTCCTTCCTGACTGGGGCTGACTGGGCGGCCACCGACTCGCCACTTGCCCGCCTGATTTGTCGGATCCAGACTAAAATTTGTCTGAATCCAGACAGGAGCGCCCCGTGTCCCTTTCCTCCAAGGCCCGCATCGCCCGTGAGCCGACTCCCGCTTTCAGTGCGCATCTCACCTATGACCCGCGCCGCGGCATCCTCGATTTCGTGTCGGGCCTGCATGCCGCCAATGCGGTGCAACTGGCACAGGCCGAGCGCAGCGGCGTGCCGGTGGTGTTCCTGCAAGACCTTTCCTCGCACATGCACCTGAAGTTTCCGCGGGTGATCGAGATCCTGGGCATCCCCCGGGCGACTGCCGCCGAGAAGCTGAAAAAGAACACACCCATCACCGGCGCCGGTGGCCATGCGGCCCTCGGCATGGCGAGGCTGCTGGCACGCGCGCAGCAGATCGTTGCAAACTCCACGTCGCCGCAGGCCCGGGGCTTCGAGGTGGCGCCGTGGCTGGGCGAGTGGATCGAGACGCCGCAACCGGCGCTCGGTGGCCGCAAGCCCGCCGACCTGCTCGACACCCCTTCTGGCCTGGACGCCGTGATGCGGGTTCTGGGCGCTCTCGAAAGCGGGGCCTACCAGTGATCCTGTACCGGATCGCCACCGAGACGCGCCAGCACCCTGCGGACGATCTCTCCGGCCGGGGCGCGGCCCTCGGTCCCGGCCGGTGGAATGACGCCGGGCAGGCGGTGGTGTACGCCGCGACCACGCGGGCGATGGCCGTTTTAGAGACGGCCGCCCACCTGCCGGCCTGCGGGCTGCCTCTGAATCGTTACCTCGTCGAGATCGAAGTGGACGCGCAGGTCTGGCGCAAGCGCACCCGCTGGTCGCAGGACGAATTGCCGATCGGGTGGGACGCGGTTCCTGCCGGCCTGTCCAGCGTGGCACGGGGCGCGGCCTGGTTCGCCGCGGGCAAGACCGCCTTGCTGGAGGTGCCTTCGGTCATCGTGCCGGAGGAGGGCGTCGTGGTGATCCACCCCATGCACCCAGATGCCCGCGCAATGCGGGCGCGCAAGGTGCGGGGGTTGGAATACGACCGGTTGTTTCGTTAGCGGCGCGTGCGCGTGAGGGGGCAGAGTCCCGAGCGCCACACGGTCAACCGCGTTCCGCTAGCATCCGACGCTCCCAGGGCAAGCCCCTTTGCCC
>JBIKUT010000058.1:0-8928 GCA_044347465.1 Ramlibacter sp. | reverse complement strand
GCCCGCAGGCGACAGCCTGGACTACCAGTGGTCAGGCACCGACAGGCGCTGAGGCCCGCTGTCACCAACCTGCTGGCATGGGGGCGCTGGGCGCGGCCACAAGGGTCAGCCTTGAAACCAGCCCGAGCGCTGCCAGATACGACGGCAGGAAGGACACGTTTCATGCAAATGCTCTATGACTCTGATTCGTTTGTCGTCGTGCACCTGCAGGCGAACGCACCCGCACAAGGCGAAGCCGAACCCGGCGTCGCCCGGCATGGCTTCGAGATTGTCGACAAGCGCTCCAACAAAGAGGTGTATCTGGACGGCTCCTGGGCCGATGCGTTTCAGCGCCAGATCAACGCCTGGCAACTCGACACCCCGACCCAGGAAGAAGTCGAGGAAACCTTGGGCAGCTACGCCGAGCTGGCGCAAAACCCGCTCGTGATGCATTGAGTCGGCCCCGCACGCCGAGTTCGGGGCCCGGCGCGTAGGATGCGCCGCATGCCCCACCGCCTGACCCTCTTACCGACCTGGCGCACGCGCTGCGGCGCCGCGCTGCTGGCGATCAGCGCCTTGCCGCTCGCCGGCTGCACCCATCTGCCTGCGGCCGTCGATCAGGCCCTGCCCGCAGACGCCCTGCTCCTGGGCGAGCAACACGACGTGCCCGAGCACCAGCGCCTGCACCGCGACACCGTGCAGGCCTTGGCCGCGCGTGGGCAGCTCGCCGCTGTGGCTCTGGAGATGGCCGACCAAGGTGCGAGCACGCAGGGCTTGCCGCGTGACGCCGACGAAGCCGCCGTGCGACAGGCCCTGCGCTGGAACGATGCAGGCTGGCCCTGGGCCGCTTACGGACCCACGGTGATGGCAGCGGTGCGCGCGGGCGTGCCGGTGCTGGGCGCCAACCTGCCGCGGGCGCAGATGCGGGCCGCGATGGCGGACGAATCGCTAGACGCCCGCCTGCCGGCGCCCGCGCTGGCGCGCCAACGCGAGGCGATCCGAACGGGCCACTGCGACCTGATGCCGCCGGCGCAGATCGCCCCCATGGCCCGCATCCAGATTGCGCGCGATCGCGCCATGGCCGACACGGTGTCGCAGGCGGCGCAGGCGGTGCAATCGGCTGGCGCCGGTCAGCCCGCACGCACCGTGGTGCTGGTGGCCGGCCACGCCCATGTGGACACCGGACTGGGCGTGCCGCAGCACTTGCCGCCGGGCGTGCGCGCACAAGCCATCACCTGGCCCAAAGCGCCGCCGGCCCGCGATTACTGCGCCGACCTGCGCCGGCAAATGCAGAGGCCGGCCCAGCCCTGATCAGGCCTGCCGGCGGATCGCGTCGGCCAGCGTGTTGACCAGACGATCGATGTGAGACGCCTCCGCGATGTAGGGCGGCGCGATCACCAGCACCTCACCGGCCGGACGCACCAGCGCGCCGTGCTTGAAGCAGTCCAGGAACACGTTGTAGGCGCGCTTGCCCGGTGCGCCGGCGATCGGGGCGAGTTCCACCGCCGCCGCGCCGCCCAGGCTGCGAATGCTCACCACATTGGGCAGGCCCTTGAAGGTGGCGTGGAAGGCATCGCCCAGCTTCTTGCCCATCTCGCCCGCGCGCTGGAACAGGTTTTCGTCCTGAAACAGCTTGAGCGTGGCCACCGCCGCGGCGCAAGCCACCGGGTGGCCCGAGTAGGTATAGCCGTGGAAGAACTCGACCACGTGCTCGGGTGCGTCGGTGTTCATCATCTGGTCGTACAGCTTGTCACGGCAGATGACGCCCCCCAGCGGAATCACGCCGTTGGTCACGCACTTGGCGAAATTGAGCATGTCGGGCACGACACCGAAGTAGTCGGCGGCGAAGTTGGTGCCCATGCGGCCAAAACCGGTGATCACCTCGTCGAAGATCAACAAGATGCCGTGCTTGTCGCAAATCTCGCGCAGGCGCTTCAAGTAGCCCTTGGGCCCGATGTACCAGCCGGCGCTGCCCGCCACCGGCTCGACGATGATGGCCGCGATGTTGCTCGGGTCGTGCAGGGGCAAGATGCGTTGCTCGAGCTCGAGCAGCGGGTCTTCAGCCCACTCGGGCTCGACGTTGTGAATGTAGGCGTGATTGACCGGATCGTGGATGAAGCGCAGGTGATCGACCCGGGGCAGCATGGCGGTGCCATAGACCTTGCGGTTGGCGGGAATGCCGCCCACGCTCATGCCGCCAAAGCCCACGCCGTGGTAGCCGCGCTCGCGGCCGATGAAGACATTGCGATGGCCTTCGCCGCGGGCACGGTGGTAGGCCAGGGCCACCTTCAGCGAGGTGTCGGCGGCTTCCGAGCCGGAGTTGCAAAACAGCACCTTGTTCAGGTCGCCGGGCGCCAGGGCGGCGATCATCTCGGCGGCCTTGAAGGCCTGGTCATTCGAGATCTGGAAGGCGGTGGCGTAATCGAGGGTGTCCAGTTGCTTCTTGATCGCCTCGTTGATCGGCTTGCGGTTGTGGCCCGCGCCCACGCACCAGAGGCTGGAGATGCCGTCGACCACCTGGCGGCCGTCGTGGGTGGTGAAGTGCATCCCGTCGGCCGCCACGAACACCCGGGGTTCCTTGCGGAAATGGCGGTTGGGGGTGAAGGGCAACCACTGGTTGTCCATGTTGAAGTCGTTGTAGGCCACGGCAGTCTCCGTTGCGGGTCAGGGGGGCCATTTTGGCACCGTCTGGGGCAGCGTGGCAGCGCCTATGGGGCCTTCCCCGGGGGCTGGCCACGGGGCGAGCGGGGGCTGCGACAATCGCCCCTGTATGAGCTCCGCCTACATCCTCACCCTGTCCTGCCCGGATCGTCCGGGCATCGTGCACGCCGTCTCGGGCTTCCTGCTGGAGCGCGGGGGCAACATCGAAGAGGCCGCCCAGTACAACGACCACGACACGGGCCTGTTTTTCATGCGGGTGCAGTTCGCCTGCGAGCGCCCGTCCTTCGAAGACCTCCAGCAGCAGCTCAAAGCCTTCGCCGAGTCGTTCAAGATGAACTGGCGCCTGCACGCCACGCACCAGCCGATGCGCACGGTGCTGATGGTGAGCAAGGAAGGTCATTGCCTGAACGACCTGCTGTTTCGCTGGAAAAGCGGACTGCTGCACCTGGACATCCGCGCCATCGTCTCCAACCACCGCGAGTTCTACCAACTGGCGGCCAGCTACAACGTGCCCTTTCACCATGTGCCGGTGACGGCCGACACCAAGGCCCAGGCCGAGGCGCGCGCCTACGAGGTGATTCAGGCCGAGGGCGCCGAGCTGGTGGTGCTGGCCCGCTACATGCAAATCCTCTCGAACGACCTGTGCCAGAAGTTGTCGGGGCGTGCGATCAACATTCACCACAGCTTCCTGCCCAGTTTCAAGGGCGCCAAGCCCTATTACCAAGCGCATGACCGCGGCGTGAAACTGATCGGGGCCACCGCCCACTACGTGACCGCCGACCTGGACGAAGGCCCGATCATCGAGCAGGACGTCGCCCGGGTGGACCACAGCAAAACGGTCGAAGACCTCACCACCACCGGCCGCGACACCGAAAGCCAGGTGCTGGCCCGCGCCGTGAAGTGGCACAGCGAGCACCGGGTGCTCCTGAACGGCCACAAGACCGTCATCTTCAAATAGGCTGCGCCGCATGAACGCTCCGATCGATCCTTCTGTGCTCGAACGCGCCGAACGCCAGCGCCAGGTGGTGGCGGCGATCGGCCCCTTGCTGCCCGAGGGCGGCCTGCTGTGGACGCCCGAAGACACCACGCCTTACGAGTGCGATGGCCTGACCGCCTACCGCCAGCGTCCGCTGGCCGTGGCCTTGCCCGAGACCGAAGACCAGGTGCGGGCCGTCCTGCGGGTCTGCCACGCGCTGGCCGTGCCGGTGGTGGCGCGCGGCGCAGGCACCGGCCTGTCGGGTGGCGCCATGCCCCACGCGCTGGGTGTGACGCTGTCGCTGGCGCGCTTTAACCGCATCCTGGCCATCGACCCCGTGAGCCGCACCGCCCGCGTGCAATGCGGCGTGCGCAATCTGGCGATCAGCGAAGCCGCCGCGCCCTACGGCCTGTATTACGCGCCCGACCCCTCTAGCCAGATCGCCTGCACCATCGGCGGCAACGTGGCCGAAAACTCGGGCGGCGTGCATTGCCTGAAGTACGGCCTCACCCTGCACAACGTGCTGCAGGTGCGCGGCTTCACCATCGAGGGCGAGCCCCTCACCTTTGGCAGCCAGGCCCTGGACGCGCCCGGGTATGACCTGATGTCGGTGGTGGTGGGCAGCGAGGGCATGCTGGCCGTCACGCTGGAAGTGACCGTCAAGCTGGTGCCCAAGCCCCAGCTGGCGCGCTGCATCATGGCCAGCTTCGACGACGTGCGTAAAGCGGGTGACGCGGTGGCGGCGGTGATTGCCGCCGGCATCATCCCGGCGGGCCTGGAGATGATGGACAAGCCCATGACCGTCGCCGTCGAAGATTTTGTGCACGCGGGTTATGACCTCAGTGCCGAAGCCATCTTGCTATGCGAGAGCGACGGAACCCCCGAAGAAGTGGAAGAAGAAATCGGCCGCATGTCCGAGGTGCTGCGCGGCGCCGGTGCCACCGCCATCGCCGTGAGCCGCGACGAGGCCGAGCGCCTGCGTTTCTGGAGCGGCCGCAAAAATGCCTTCTCGGCCACGGGCCGCATCAGCCCCGACTACATGTGCATGGACTCGACCATCCCGCGCAAGCGCCTGGCCGACATCCTGCAGGCGATCCAGGCCATGGAAAAGAAATACAACTTGCGCTGCGCCAACGTGTTCCATGCGGGCGACGGCAACCTGCACCCCCTGATCCTGTTTGATGCCAACGACCCCGACCAGCTGCATCGCTGCGAGCTGTTTGGCGCCGACATCCTGGAGACCAGTGTGGCCATGGGCGGCACGGTCACGGGCGAACACGGCGTGGGCGTGGAAAAGCTCAACTCCATGTGCGTGCAGTTCGCACCCGAAGAACGCGAGCAGATGTTCGGCATCAAGCGCGCCTTTGACGCCCGGGGCCTGCTCAATCCGGGTAAGGTGATTCCCACCTTGAATCGCTGCGCCGAATACGGAAAGATGCTGGTGCGCGGCGGCCAGATCAAGCACCCGGACCTGCCGCGGTTCTGATTCACGAAATCGCTCAAACCCAAACAAACCACAACCAGGAGATACACCAAACAAGCCGCCCACCTCCCTGCCGCGCCGGCAACTGCTCGCCGGCACTGGCGCCACCGTCACTGCCGCCGCCTTGGCCGGCTAGATGCCGTCCTACCGAGACAGGTTGACCGAGCAGCAGATCGAGACGCTGTCGCGGTACGTGGCGCGGGCCAGCGGCGCGCAGCGCTGAGGCGCGCCTGGCTAGCCGGCGGATTCGATCTGGTCCAGCGCCAGGCACAGATCGGCCCAGGCCTTGGCCTTATCGGGCAAGTTGCGAAGCAGGTAGGCCGGGTGGTAGGTCACCACCACCGGCACGCCCGCGTAGTGATGGATCTGCCCGCGCAGCTTGCCAATCGGCTCGGTGCTCCCCAAAAGCGACTGCACCGCGAAGCGGCCCATGGCCAAAATGATCTTGGGCTGCAGCAAAGCCACCTGGCGTCGCAGATAAGGCTCGCACTGCGCGACTTCGGCGGGCTCGGGGTTGCGGTTAGCGGGCGGGCGGCATTTCAAGACGTTGGTGAGGTAGACGTTCTCGTGCCGGCCCAGGCCGATGGCGCGCAGCATGTTGTCCAGGAGTTGGCCGGCCGGCCCGACGAAGGGCTCGCCTTGCAGGTCCTCCATCTCGCCCGGGGCCTCCCCCACTACCAGCCAATCGGCCTGCCGATCGCCGACGCCAAAAACCGTGTGGCGGCGGCTGTGGCACAGGCCGCAGGCCTGGCAGGCGGCCACGGTCTCGGTCAGGGTGTCCCAATCCATGTCGGCGACGGGTCCGGACAAAGGGGCCCGCACACGCTCGGGGAGGCCTGCGGGGGACGCGGTCGCCACGGGTGCGGGAGCGACGGGGGTCGGACGGGGTACGGGCGCTTGCGGCGCACGCGCGGTCTCGGTCGATACAGCTTCCACGGCAGCCGCTTCAGCGGGCGCCGGATCGAACAGGCGCACGCCCATCTCGGCCAGCATGGCACGTTGACGGGCGTCGAGCTGCAAGGTCATGGCGTGATTGTGACCGCAGGCCTCACAGCGCCAGGCTCATGACGATGGCGTCCTCGCGCCGACCCTGGGCCGCCGGGTAATAGGCTTTGCGCTGGCCCACACGGCGATAGCCGTAATGCGCATACAGCCGCTGCGCCCGCTCGTTGCTCGCGCGCACCTCCAGCCACAGCCACTGCGCGCCCTGCCCCCGCGACCAGGTCGCCAGCGCGTCGAGCATGAGGCGGCCCCAACCCTGGCCTTGCAGCTCGGGGGCTACGGTGATGTTCAGAAGGTGCACTTCATCGACGCCCTTCATGGCCACGAAATAGCCCACCAGCGTATCGCCCGCTACCAGCACCTGGGCCTGGTAGCCGGCGCGCAGCGAATCGCTGAAATTGCCGCGGGTCCAGGGATGCGGGTAGGCGGTGGCCTCGATGGCCATGACCGCGTCCAGGCGCTCGAGCGTCATGGGCGCGAATTCAGCCTCGGGCAGGTCGTCGCCTGGGGGGCGCAGGATCGCGTTCATGGCAAGGCCTTGGCAGCCCGCAGGGCCTCGCGTTCGGCGGTGGTCTGGGCCACTTTGTCACGCACATACAGGGGCAGCGCCTCATGCGCGGGCACGTCGGCCCCGGCGGCCAGCAAGGCCGGCGCCACACGCAGCATCGCGGTGGCCGTGGGCAGCGCCTGCACCCGCGGGCCCGCGGGCAAGCGCTCGCCGTAAGCGGCGAAGGCATTACCCGCGAGCACATAGCCGGCGGGCAGGGTCAGAGTCTCGGGGCGGCCCAGCGTGATCGGGCCCTCGCGGCGCCAGGCCTGACCGTCGTAGGAGTAGGGGGCGGCGTAGACCTCGTCCATCCGCGCATCGAGCACGGCCAGCACGCGGGTGGCGCCCTGTGCATCACGGGCTTCTTCGGCCACCGCCATCAGCGTCTCCACGGGCAGCACCGGTCGGCCCGCGCCGAAGGCCAGGCCTTGGGCCACGGCGCAGGCGGTGCGCAAGCCGGTGAAAGAACCCGGGCCACTGCCAAAGACGATGGCCTGCAGGTCGGCCAGGGTGAGGCCGGCGTCTCGCAGCAGGCCCATGGCCACCGGGATCAAAGAGGCCGAGGCTTCGCGCCCGCCTTCGCCCTCGTGCACGAACAGGCGCGCGCCCGCCCCCTGCGGGCCCGACAGGGCCACGGACAGGCGTTCCGTGCTGGTATTAAAGGCGAGGAGATTCAAGGGCGCTACAGAAGGTGAGCCCCGATTATCCGGCCCCCATAATGGGTCATGGCTTTTCTCCCTCGCCTTGCCGCCTGGCTCGCCCTGGGCGGGATCGCCGCCGCGGCGTCGGCGCAGCCCCTGCCGCCGGAAATCGAGGCGGCTCTGGCACGTGCCAAGCTACCCCGCGATGCGGTGACCTTGGCGGTCGCCGATGCCGAAGGTCGACTGCCCCCGCGCCTGTGGCACCGCGCGGATACGCCCGTGAATCCGGCGTCGATCGCCAAGCTCGCCACCACCTTCGCCGCCCTCGAACTGCTCGGACCAGCCTGGACCTGGACCACGCCGGTCTATGTCGACGGCCCGGTGCAAGCTGGCACGCTGCAAGGCAATCTGTACCTCAAGGGCCAGGGCGATCCGCGCCTGGTGATGGAGCGCCTGTGGCTGCTGCTGCGGCGCGTGCAGGGCCTGGGCGTGCGGCGCATCGCGGGCGACATCGTGATCGATCGCAGCGCCTTCGAGGTGGCGGCGCAAGACCCGGGGGCCTTCGATGGCGAGCCACTGCGCCCCTACAACGCGGCGCCCGATGCCTTGCTGGTGAATTTCCGCGCGATGGTGCTGCAGTTCACGCCGCAGGGCAACGTGGCCCTCTTGCAGATCGAGCCGCCCATGGCGGGCCTACAGGCGCCAGCCAGCGTGCCCCTGCAATCGGGCGAATGCAATGACTGGCGCGGTGCGCTGCGCGCCGACTTTCGCGACCCAACGCGTCTGCGCTTTGACGGCGCTTTTCCCTCCGCGTGCGGCCCGCGCAGCTGGCCTGTGGCCGCAGCGGATCCGGCCAACCAGGCCGGGCGTGCGATCGCGGGCATGTGGCAAGAAATGGGGGGACAGCTCACAGGCAAGGTGCGCGAAGGGCGTGTACCCACTCAGCTCAAGCCGGTGGCCGAGAGCGTCTCGCCCACCCTGACCGAGGTGGTGCGCGATGTGAACAAGTTCAGCAACAACGTGATGGCGCAGCAACTGTTTCTCACGTTGAGCCTGCAGCAGCGGGGCGTGGGCACGATCGCGGGCTCACGCGCGGTGTTGCAGCAGTGGTGGCGCGATCGCTTGCGCAGTGAGCCGCCGGTGTTTGACAACGGCTCGGGCCTTTCACGCGACGAGCGCGCAACGGCCGCCCAGCTCACACGCCTGCTGCAGCACGCCTGGACCTCGCCGCTGATGCCAGAGTTCGTCGCGTCCTTGCCGGTGGCGGGTCTGGACGGCACAGCCAAGCGCACCGCGGCCCGTACCGCGGGCGTGGCCCATCTCAAGACCGGCAGCCTGCGCGATGTGACGGGTGTGGCCGGCTATGTGCATGCGCCCAGTGGTCGACGCTATGCGGTGGTGGCGATCGCCAATCACGCCAATGCGGGTGCGATGCGCGGTGTGATTGACACCCTGGTGGAGTGGACGGCGCGCGAGCCTTGAGGGTAGATTTTTCTCGCATCGCCCTCGCTCCGATGAGGCGCGCTGCGCGGGTGGGAGCGGCAGGCTCCTCCCGATGGTCCGCAGCGCCTTCGCGCGCGGCCCGACGGGTCCCTCCGCCTACCGCCCCCACCCGCGCATCACGCACGCAACGCGTAAA
>JBIKUT010000057.1:0-9076 GCA_044347465.1 Ramlibacter sp. | reverse complement strand
GCCGATGGTGCCGACCCAGAAGGCGATGAAGGCCGCCAGCAAGGTCGGTGATGGCGTGCGCCGTTGCAGCGCGATGTGATTGAGGGTCTGCTCCAACGCCGCCAACAGCAGCAGCAGCGACACTGCACGCTGCACCCAAACCAGGATCGTCGGCCGCACCGGCTCGGCGATCGCTTGCAAGTCCGAGAAGCTTTGGGTCAGGTCTCGTCCGCTGGTGGCGGCGGCCAGCGCGCCCACGAGTAGCATGGCGGGAAATGCCCAGTGCAGAAGGCCGGTGGTGGGGCCGCGGTGCATGCCGTGTCTCCTAGGCCGCCGATGCCACGGTGGGCGCGGGCTGCATGAAGGGCAGTACGCGCGCGAGCACCTGACGCGCGTCCGGTCCCAGCAGGCTCGGCAGCGTCCAGGCCACCAGCAGGCCGGTCGTCAGCGCCGCCAGGCTGCCCGCAGCCAATGCGGCTGCGGCGTGCAGGGTCGGGGGCAGGGAAAGTTGTTCGGCGGCGGATTGAGCCGCCAGCGTCGCCAGGCCGCATCCGAGCGAGAGCAGCGCACCCCGCCCCATCAGCGGCAGGAGGCTGCTGGCGGGCAGCCCCAGACCGCGCAGGCCGGCCCCGATGATCAACACCGCTCGCACATGGGTGACCCCCACCGTCACGGCCATCACCGCGCCCAGACCATAGGGCGCGAGCAGCCACCAGGCGGGCACGGCGATGATCAACAGCGGCCATTGCAGCCGCGCCTCCAGGTGCTTGCGCCCGGTGTTCCACAGCACCGGTGTGGACACGCCCCAGCCGGCCCAGGCGGGCAGGCACAGGAACATCAGCGCCAGTATCCAGCCGGTGTCCGCCCATGCGGGCCCATAGAGCAGGGCCACCAGGTCCGGTGCCACCAGCGCCATCGACACGGCTGCGGGCATCACGATCACCAGTACCGCGGCCAGCAACTGTCGCCAGGCCTGACCCAGGCGCACAGGCTCACCCGCCAGCTTCGCGCCGGCGGCCAGGAAGGCCGGTTGCAGCGCCCCGACCAGCAGCGTCACCGGAATCTGTGCGAGGTTCCAGGCCAGGGTGTACAGACCCACGGCATGTGTCTGTAGCACCCGCGCGATGATCAGGCGATCGAGGTTGCTCAAAAGCCAGTTCACCAGGTTGGTGGTGAACACGGTGCCGCCGGTGTTCAGGGCCTGGTTGCGCGTCGGGGCCCGCAGCAGCGGTCGCAGGGGATGCGGGCGGCGCCACCAGCAGCCCGCCAGCACCACGGCCGCCTGCACCACGCAGGCCAGCGCCAAGGCGTCGGCGCCCCAGCCCGCCAGGGCCAGCGGCAGGCCGGCGCCCAGGTAGCCGACGGCGTAGGCAATCAGCTGGATCAGACCCAGTGCGCGAAAGTCCAGATCACGTTGCAGCAGACACAGCGCCGTGCCGCTGGCCGATGTGAGCAAGCAGGCCAGGGCCAGCCAACGCAGCATGCTGGCCACGCCGGGTTCCCGAAAGTAGTCGGCCAGCACGGGTGCGATCAGCAGCAGGGTCAGCGCACACACCGTGCCTGCCAGCACCTGCCAGGTGAAGGCGAAGCGAATGTCGGCGGTGTCCACCTGCGGCTGCAGCAGCAGGCTGTAGCTAAAGCCGGTGCCGGCCAGGAAGGTGGCGAAGGTCAGTACCGCGATGCCGATGCCGTAGATGCCGTAGTTGCCGGGGCCGAGCAAGCGCGCGAGCGCCACCTGCGCCACCAGTTGCAAGGCGAAGCGGGCGGCGGTGGTCAGGGCGCTCCACTTCATCGCGCGCTCGGTGCGCGCGCTCAGGCCGGCTGTGGTCATGGCGCCCCTTCGCCCATACGTCGCAGGGCGATGCCGGCCATGAGCGCCAGGCCTGCGAGCACCAGCGCGCGTTCGCTGGGCGCAGGCGGGGGCGAAGACGGTGGGGCGATCGCCCTGGCGGCATGCAGGGGCGCGCGTGGGGGGGGTATCGGATCGTTCGATCCTGCGGGCGTGGCCAGCGCCTGGCCGCACAGGAAGATCAGCGTCGCAGCGACTCGAGCGTTCATGGCAATCCGTCCTGACAGTGGCGTCATACGGATTCTGGGATTCGCGCTCGAGCTTGCGCGTCGGAGAAGGCCGCCTCGCAATGGCTCCTTCAGGCCAGTGGCAGGCCTCTTAGGTGCGTGGGGTCGCGGCGCCTCGCCAGGGTACGGTGATCAGCCCGGTGGACAAGGCTGTCCCCAGCAGGATGATCACCCCGCACATCACCATCCAGGCCGTGAGAACTTCGTCCAGAAACACCACCCCATAGGTCATGGCCGCCACGGGAATGAGGAAGGTCACGGTCAGCGCGCGGGCTGCACCGGTGCGCTCAATCAAACGGAAAAAAAGCAGATAGGCGATGCCGCTGCAGGCCACCCCCAGCACCAGCATCGCACCCCAGGCCCGCAGATCGGGCATCTGCTCGGGCCAGGCCACCCACGCGGGCAGCGCCAGTGCCAGCGTGGCACCGAGCTGGCTGCCTGTGGCCGTCACCATCGAGGGGGTGTCGCCCAGATAGCGTTTGGTGAAGCTCGCGGAGATGCCGTAGCACAGGCACGCCGCCAGGCAGGCCAGCACCGCCCACACGGCGATCTGCAGGTCGGCTTCGGGGCGCAGCCCCGCGCCTCGGCCCGCGAGCAAGGCCACGCCGATGAAGCCAATCACCAGCCCCGTCACGCGCGAGGCGCCGGGTCGGTCTCGCAGCCAGATCCAGGCCACCAAGGCGCCAAACATCGGCGTGGTGGCGTTCAGGATCGAGGTCAGGCCCGTACTGAGGTGGGCCAGCGCGAAGGCGTACAGCGCGAAGGGGATGCCCGAGTTGAAGACGCCCACCAAGAAGGTGGCACGCCAGTGGCGGCACAGCGTGGCCAGCAGTCCGCGATGCCACACCAGCGGCAAGAGGACCAACGAAGCGATCGCCACCCGCAGGGCGGCGGTCGGCATCACACCGAACTGCGGTGCCGCCATCTGCATGAACAGGAAAGAGGCGCCCCAGATTGCGGTCAGGACCCCGAAGTCCAGGCCATTCCTCACGCGAGCGCACCCTCTAGCCGCAGCAAGGCCGTCTTGCGCGCCAGCCCCCCCGCATAGCCCGTGAGCGCACCGGACGCACCGATCACTCGGTGACAGGGCACCACGATGCTGACCGGGTTGCGACCCACCGCTGCGCCGACGGCGCGCACGGCGCGTGGCGCGCCGATACGCGCGGCCAGCGCCGCATAGCTTTGGGTGACGCCCGCAGGGATGGCCCGCAGGGCCTGCCACACACGGGCCTGGAAGGCGGTGCCCGCCGACAGATCCAGCGGCAGATCGAAGACGGTGTGCGTGCGCGCGAAGTAGGCGTCGAGTTGGCGTCGTGCCTGTGCCAACACCGGGTGCGCGGGCTCGGGGTGCCACTGCGCGAAATTTTCGGGCCCATGGCGCTGGCCCTCGAACCACAAACCGGTCAGCCCTTGCGCACTGGCGGCCAGCCAAATGGTCCCCAAGGGGCTGTCATGCGTGGCCGTGACCCATGCGCGTGAGAGGGGGGAGGCGAGCATGCGCCGATGATACGCACGGATGGCTAGGTGCCCGACTGTTTCCGGCCATCGGGGCTGTGCCGTCCCTGCCACAATGCGGCTGGTCCGCGCCTGCATGCGGCCCTTCACGATCTACGCCCATGACCCTGTCTCCTACCATCTTCAAGGCCTACGACATCCGCGGCACTGTGCCGTCCACCGTGAACGACGACATGGCCCATGCCTTGGGGCTGGCCTTTGGCGCCGCGGCCCTGCGCGCCGGTGAGCGCACCGTGGCGGTGGGCCGCGACGGGCGCTTGAGCGGCCCGGCCCTGTCGGCGGCCCTGGTGCGCGGCTTGATTGCCGCCGGGGTGGACGTGATCGACATCGGCATGGCCACCACGCCGATGCTGTACTTCGCTGCCAGTACCCTGTGCGCCAGCGGCATTCAAGTCACCGGCAGCCACAACCCGCGCGATGACAACGGCTTCAAGATGGTGCTGGCCGGCCGCGCCATCCACGGCCAGGAGATTCAGGACTTGCGCCGCGCGATGGAGCAAGGCGTGCCACCAGCCGCTAACCCCGGACGTGTTCGTAACATCAACGTGCTGCAACCCTATCGCGATCGCATCGTCTCGGACGTCAAGCTCGCGCGCCCGATGCGCGTGGTGGTCGACTGCGGCAACGGCGTGGCCGGCGCCTCGGCTCCGGGCATCTTGCGCGCCCTGGGCTGCGAGGTGATCGAGCTGTACTCCGAAGTCGATGGCAACTTCCCGAATCACCACCCTGACCCAAGCAAGCCCGAAAACCTGCGTGACCTGATCGCCGCCTTGCAATCGAGCGACGCCGAACTGGGTCTGGCTTTTGACGGGGATGGCGACCGCCTGGGCATCGTGACCCGGGACGGCCACACCATCTACCCGGATCGCCAGATGATGCTGTTCGCCCGCGACGTGCTCTCGCGTGTGCCGGGCGGCACCATCGTGTTTGACGTCAAGTGCTCGCAGCGCCTGGCCCCCGCCATCCGCGAGGCCGGCGGCGTGCCCCTGATGTTCAAGACCGGTCACTCCCTGATCAAGGCCCGCATGAAAGAAGTCGACTCGCCCCTGGGGGGTGAGATGAGTGGCCACATCTTCTTCAAGGAGCGCTGGTTCGGTTTTGACGATGGCACCTATGCGGCGGCGCGCCTTTTAGAGATCCTCTCGCGCGATGCCGATCCTGGCGCCGTGCTCAATGCCCTGCCCACCAGCCACGCCACGCCCGAATTGAATGTGCGCTGCGCCGAAGGCGAGCCGCATGCGCTGGTCGAACGTCTGGTGGCCTCGGCCCGCTTTGATGCGCCCGCCGAGGTGTCCACCATCGACGGCGTGCGCGTGGACTGGCCCGATGGCTTTGGCCTGATTCGCGCCTCCAACACCACCCCGGTGCTGGTGCTGCGCTTTGAGGGCCACACGCCGCAGGCCCTGCACCGCATCGAGGCTGACATGCTGGCCCTGCTGCGCAGCGTCAAGCCCGATGCCACGTTTGCAGAGGCCGCGCATTGACCTCGCTGGCGCGTTCGATCTACAGCCTGGCTCTGCGTGCGGCGCAGCCGCTGATGCTGCGCAAGCTTCAGCGTCGCGGTCAGCACGAGCCGGGCTATCTGCACGCGATCGACGAACGTCTCGCGCGCTATGACGCGCC
Source organism: Ramlibacter sp. (assembly GCA_044347465.1). Taxonomy (GTDB): domain Bacteria; phylum Pseudomonadota; class Gammaproteobacteria; order Burkholderiales; family Burkholderiaceae_C; genus Ramlibacter. The sequence goes on along the minus strand of JBIKUT010000057.1, from coordinate 3,883 downwards.
CGCACGAACCGGCGCGCTCTGGATCCATGCGGTGTCGCTGGGCGAGACCCGCGCGGCAGCCATCTTGGTGCAGGCCCTGCGTGAGCGCGATCCGTCGCTGCGCCTGCTGCTCACGCACGGGACCGCCACCGGTCGCGCCGAGGGCGAGCGCCTGCTGCAAGCCGGTGACCAGCAAGCCTGGCTGCCTTGGGACACGCCGCAGGCCGTGGCGCGCTTTCTCGATCACTTCCAGCCTTGCGCTGGCGTGCTGATGGAAACCGAGGTCTGGCCCAACCTCACCGCCGCCTGCGCGCAGCGGGGGATTCCGCTGGCGCTGGCCAATGCGCGCTTGTCGCCCAAGTCGCTGCGCAAGACCCTGCGTCTGCGTGCGCTGGCCCGGCCATCGTTTGGCGCGCTGGCGGCGGTCTGGGCCCAGAGCGAGGACGATGCCCAGCGTCTGTCGCGGGTGGGCGCGCGGGTGAGCGCGGTGGTGGGCAACCTCAAGTTCGATGCGCAGCCCGATCCCGTGCAACTGACGCGGGGCCGCAACTGGAACGGCTACCTCAAGCAGCCGGTGGTGATGTTCGCCAGCTCGCGCGAGGGCGAGGAGGAAGAATTTTTCCGCGAGGTGGCGTTGCGCCGTGAAGCCGGTTTGCGCTGGTTGTTGGTGCCGCGGCACCCACAGCGTTTCGAAGAGGTGGCCGAGTTGGCGACGGAGGCGGGCTTGACGATCTCGCGTCGCACGGACTGGGGCCCCGACGGTCCCGACGGGCGGGCTCTGCTGGCTCAAGTCTGGCTGGGCAACACGCTGGGCGAGATGCCCCTGTATTACGGTCTGTCCGATGCCGCCCTGCTAGGGGGCAGCTACGCGCCGCTCGGCGGTCAGAATCTGATCGAGGCGGCAGCCTGTGGCTGCCCGGTGGTGATGGGTCCGCACACCTTTAACTTCGAGGGGGCCAGTGCGCATGCGGTGGAAGCTGGCGCCGCCTTGCGTGCGCCGGACTTGCCGCAGGCGATCGACCAGATCGTGGAGTTGGTGCGAGACAAGGCGCGTCGCGCGCACATGGGCCAGGCCGCCACCCACTTTGCGCAGGCGCATCGCGGTGCCGCCAGCCGCACCGCCGATGCCCTGTTCGCGCTCATGGCGCGAACCCCGCCGACTAGCGGGCCAGCAGGCCGTTGATCGGCGCCACGTCCTCGGGCTTGAGCGAGCCATTGGCCTGCCGCAGCTTCAGGTGCCCGAGCAGCACGTTGTAGCGGGCCACGGCCAGGTCTCGCTTGGTCTGGAACAACTGGCTCTGGGCATTGAGCACGTCGATGTTGATGCGCACGCCCACCTGATAGCCCAGTCGGTTGGCATCCAGCGCGCTCTGGCTGGAGGCTTCTGCGGCCTCCAGCGCGCGGACCTGGCCCGCGCCTGAGACCAGACCGAGGAAGGCCGTGCGCGTGGCCTGGGCCACCGTGCGACGCGCGTTGTCCAGGTCGGCCTTCGCCTTGTCCTCCAGGGACAGCGTTTCGCGGATGCGGTTTTGCGTCGCGAAGCCCGCAAACAGGGGCACGTTCAGGGTGACGCCCAATTGGGTAGACAAGATGCGTGAGTCGGTGGTCGACACCGCGGTGCCGGCCAAGTTGCGGTTGTAGCCGTAGCTGGCGTTCAGGTCCACGGTCGGCAGGTGGCCCGCCTTGGCTTTTTCAGTCTCCAGCCGCGCCACTTCCAGGCCCAGCCGCGCCTGCTGAATCGAGGGGCTGGCGTCTTCGGCCTGCTGCACCCAGGTGTTCACGTCGCTCGGTTCGGGCGTCGGCAGCGCCAGCGGCGCCGCGAGGGGCTGAGGCTTGGCATCGGCCCGACCGGTCACGGTGTCCAGCGCCAGCCTGCGCACGCGCAGGTCGTTTTCGGCGGCGATCTCTTGTGCCAGCACCAGATCAAAGCGCGCCTGCGCTTCGCGGGTGTCGGTGATGGTGGCCGTACCGACCTCGAAGTTGCGACGCGCCGACGCAAGCTGCTCACTCACCGCCGCCTTTTGGGCGCGCACGAAGGCCAGCGTGTCCTGCGCCGACAGCACGTCGAAGTACGCCTGGCTGACTCGAATGATCAGGTCTTGGCTGGCGGTTGTCAGCTGGGCCTGGGCGGCATCGACCTGGCGTTTGCCTTGCTCGTAAGTTGCGCGGTTGGCGGGTCGGTACAGGGGCTGCGACACGCTGACCGAGGCACTGCCAGTACCGAAATTGCGCTGGGTGCTGCTGGTGGTGCGCTGGTCTTGCTGCGTCTCGCTGCGGCTGCTGGTGAGGTTGGCTGTCGGCAGCAGTCCAGCGCGGGCCTGCTCGGCTCTGTGCTGCGCCGCCTCGAAGGTGGCACGTGCCGACTGGAAGGCCGCATCGTGTCCGCGCGCCGCTTCGTACAAATCGAGCAGGCTCTGGGCCTGTGCAGGCAAGGCGGCGAACGCGGCGGCCAGCGGCAGGGGCAGCAGACGCAGCGTGGGGCGCAGCAACGATTTCATGGTTCGTCTTTCTTGTATTGGCCTGAAGGGGCTCTAGTACTGGGCGATGCCGGGGTCACGCTCCATCGACCAGGCGTCGATCCCGCCCGCGATATTCACCACCTGCTCAAAGCCGTTGTGCGCCAGGAACATCGCCACCCGCTGGCTGCGTAGGCCATGGTGGCACAAGCAGGCCAGTGGCCGCTGGGGGTCGAGTTCGGCCAGGCGCGCGGGCAGCTCGTTCATGGGAATATGAACCAGCTCGAAGCCCTCGGGACGCACACGGGCCAGCGTCAGCTCCAGCGGGTCGCGCACGTCCAGCACCATGGGCTGATCGCTGGCGTTCTGCGCCAGCCAATCCGATAACTGCGAGGGGCGGACCTGGTCGATCATGGGCGTGACGCTCGTGGCGGTGGTAGCGCGGGTTAGAACTCGAAGCGCGAAGGCTCGGGGAAATGCTGCAGGCGCGGCGCCAGCGTGTCCCAGCGCTGCTCGGTGGTCCAGGTGGCCTCGCCGGTGCGGGTCACCCGTGTGGCACGCATCACCGGATCGCTGCCGACGATGGCCACCAGCCGTCCACCCACGCGCAGCTGCGACAGCAGGGTCTGGGGCACTTGGGCCACCGATCCACTGAGCACGATCACATCGAACGGCCCCTGGGCGGGCAGGCCCTGGGCGCCGTCGGCCTCGAGCACCTGCGCGTTCATCACGCCGGCGCGTGCCAGGTTCTCGCGGGCCATGCGGGCCAAGGCGGGATCGATTTCCAGGGTGACCACCGACGCGGCGCGCGCGGCCAGCAAGGCGGCCATGTAGCCGCTGCCGGCGCCCACTTCCAGCACCTTTTCATGGGGCTGGGGGCTGGCGTCCTGCAGCATGCGTGCCTCGACCTTGGGCGCCAGCATGCAGCGACCGGTGCGCAGGGCGTCTTCGGCGCTGCCCAGGAGCGGGATTTCCATGTCGACAAAGGCCAAGGCCTTGTGGGCAGCGGGCACGAAGTCTTCGCGGTGCAGCACCGACAGCAGCTGCAGCACCTGGGGATCGAGCACGTCCCAGGGACGAATCTGCTGTTCGATCATGTTGAAGCGGGCTTTTTCGATGGATTCGGGCAGGGTCATGGCTCTTCTCGGAAACAGGTCGACGAATAGGTCTGCGAATCGGGGTCAATCGCCCATTTTAGGAGCGGCGCTCGACCCCGCCTTTCGGCGCAGCCAGGCGGCCAGGTCGTCCAGGTAGCAATAGACCACAGGCACCACCACCAGGGTCAGCAGGGAGGAGGTGATCACCCCCCCGATCACCGCCTGCCCCATGGGCGCGCGCTGCTCGGCGCCCTCGGTCAGTGCGAAGGCCAGCGGCACCATGCCGAAGATCATGGCCAGGGTGGTCATGAGAATGGGCCGCAGCCGCACCTGGGCGGCCAGCAGCAGGGC
>JBIKUT010000056.1:0-9116 GCA_044347465.1 Ramlibacter sp. | reverse complement strand
TAAAAAAGCGCAAGCCTAGGTGGGCTGCGTGTCGCTCTGGTGCAGGCGGGTGTACAGGCCGCCGCGGGCGAGCAACTCCGCGTGGGTGCCTTGTTCGGCGATGCGGCCGTGATCGATCACCACGATACGGTCGGCATGCTCAATGGTGGAGAGCCGGTGGGCGATGACCAGGGTGGTGCGCCCAGCGACCAGGCGGGCCAGGGCCTGCTGCACCAGGCGCTCGGATTCGTTGTCCAGGGCCGAAGTGGCCTCGTCCAGGATCAGGACCGGCGCGTCCTTGTACAGGGCGCGCGCGATCGCCAGTCGTTGACGCTGACCCCCTGACAGCTCCGAGGCGTTATGCCCCAGCAGCGTGTCGATGCCCGCAGGCAGGCTCGCCACATGCGCGCCAAGGTTGGCAGCGTCCAAGCAGGCCTGCACACGTGCGCGGTCGACGCTCAGACCGAGCGCCACGTTGTCGGCGATGGACTGATTCAACATGACGATGTCTTGGCTCACCATGCCGATCTGGCGACGCAGGGCGGCCGTCTGCAGGCTGGGCAGCGCCTGGCCATCGAGCAGCACGCGGCCACCTTGCGGCTCGATGAATCGGGGCAGCAGGTTGGCCAGCGTGGTCTTGCCGCCGCCCGAGGGGCCCACCAAGGCCACGACTTCGCCGGGTGCGATGTCCAGGCTCAGGTTGTCCAGCACGGGCGGACCGTCTTGGCCGTAACGCACGGTAATCTGCTCGAACACCACATGACCGCGCGCCCGTGGCATGTCCAAATCGCCACTGGGTTCGTCATGCAGGCGGTCCAGGAAGTCCAGGCCGCGGTCAATGGCGGCCATGCCGCGCGTGATCGGGTTGGCCACCTCCGAGAGGCTTTTCAGGGGGGCGATCAGCATCAGCATGCCGGTGATGAAGGAGACGAAGCCGCCCACCGTGCCGGCGGCGGTTTGGCCTTGCCACAGGGCCAGAGCAATGACGGCGGACAGGGTGACGGCTGCCAGCATCTGGGTCAGGGGGGTGATCGCTGAGCCGACCACGGCGGCCTTCATGTTCAACTGCCGCAGCAGCTTGCTCAGGGCTGCGAAGCGCTCGGCCTGGGCGGTCTGGGCGCCGTGCAGGCGGATGATCCGGTGGGCCAGCACGCTTTCCTCAATGACATAGGCCAGCTTGTCGGTGGCGTCCTGGGTCTGGTGGGTGACCTTGTACATACGGCGCGTGAAGGCGCGCATCACCCAGGCCACAGCCGGAAAGAGCACGAACACCAGCAGCGACAGCTGCCAGTTCAAATACAGCAGGTAGGCCAAGAGGGCCAGCAGCGTGAAGCTGTCTTTGACCAGTGTGAGCAGGCCGTTCACCAGCTGGCCCACGCCCACCTGCACCTCGTACACCACGGTGTTGGACAGCTCGCTGGAGGAATAGGGGACGAGGTCGGCCAGGGCGGCGGTTTGCATGCGATCAAACAGGACCCGACGCAGCTTCATCACCCCGTCGTTGGCGACCTTGGCCAGGGCCAGCTTGGCGACGAACACGCTCAAGCCCCGTACGGCAAACAGCCCGATCAGGACCACCGGCACCAGCCAAAGGGGGATATTGCTCTGGCCGAAGCCCTGGTCCAGAAGCGGGCCCAGCAGGGCTGGCACCACCGGTTCGGTGGCCGCGGTGATCAGCGTGGCCAGGGCGGCCAGGGCCCAGAAGCCGAACTGGTTGCCGAAATAAGGCCGAAGCCGGCGCCAGGATCCAGGGCGGAAAAAGAGGTCGCGCACCAGGATCCTTAAGGGGCGGTTGGCCGACGGGCCGACCGGCTGATAATGGGGGCTGTCAAGGGCGAAGCCGGCACGAGGGTGTCGGGGCGCGAGGAGGGATCCGCTTTGACCTGCATAGGCAGGCCTGAGTGTAATCTGCGTGACTTGGCCGGCCCTGCTGGCGCCCTGTACTATTCAAAACGCACATGAACCGACCGCCTTCTTCATTTCTGCGCCGTCGCCTGGTGGCGGCCCCGATCGGGTTGCTGCTGTCCGCGCCGGCGTGGTCGCAGTTTCGGGTGGAGGTGGCCGGCGTCGGCCTGACCCAACTGCCCGTGGTGGTGCCCGCCTTTCGTGGCGAGGGCGCAGCGCCCCAAAAGATGTCGGCCATTGTGCTGGCGGATCTCGAGCGCAGCGGCCAGTTTCGCAGCGTCGATGCCGCGGGCCTGGCCCTTGACGAGGCTGCACGGCCCGATGTCACGCCCCTGCGCCAGCGCGGCGCCGATGCCCTGTGTGCCGGCAGCATCAGCCGCCTGGCCGATGGTCGCTGGGACGTCCGCTTTCGCCTGTGGGACGTTGTGCGTCTGCAAGATCTGGGCGGACAGAGCTACGCCGTGCCCCCCGGCGATCTGCGCCTGGTGGCGCACCGTATTGCGGATTACGTCTACGAAAAACTCACCGGCGAGCGGGGCATCTTCTCCACTCGCATCGCCTATGTCACCCAGGCGGCAGAACGCTACAACCTGTGGGTGGCCGACGCCGACGGCGAGAACGCGCAATCGGCCCTGGCCAGCCCCGAGCCCATCATCTCGCCGGCCTGGTCGGCCAACGGCACGCAACTGGCCTATGTGTCCTTCGAGTCGCGCAAGCCGGTGGTCTATGTGCACGAGATCGCCAGTGGCCGTCGGCGCTTGCTGGCCAATTTCCGCGGCTCCAACAGCGCACCGGCCTGGGCGCCCGATGGCCGCACGCTGGCGGTCACGCTCAGTCGCGAAGGCGGCTCGCAGCTGTTTGTGATCGACGCCAACGGCGGTGAGCCGCGTCGGCTGCTGGAGTCCAGCGGCATTGACACCGAACCCGTGTTCTCGGCCGACGGTCGCAGCGTGTATTTCGTGAGCGACCGCGGGGGTGCGCCCCAGGTCTACCGTGTGGCCACCCAGGGCGGTAGCCCGCAGCGGGTCACTTTCACCGGCACCTACAACATCTCGCCTGCCCTTAGTCCCGACGGTCGGTGGCTGGCCTACATTTCCCGCGTCGGCGGTGCGTTCAAGCTGCAGGTGATGGAGATCGCCTCTGGCAATGTCACCAGCCTCACCGACACCACCGCCGACGAGAGCCCCAGCTTCGCCCCCAATAGCCGCCTGATCATGTACAGCACGCGTCAAGCCGGGCGCGAGGCCCTCATGACTACCACGCTGGACGGCAAGATCAAGGCCCGGCTGGCCGGGCAGGGCGGCGACATCCGCGAGCCCGATTGGGGCCCGTTCGGCCGATGAAGCGGATTCGAGACACACAATCAGAGCAAGAGGAGTATTGAAAATGAACAAGAAATTCTGGTCGGCCCTGGCACTTTCCGCTGCCTTGGCGGGGTGCAGCAGCGTCAGCCTGCAAGAGGGTCAGGTGCCCGTTGAGGACCGCACGGGCACCGCCACGGGCGCTGATGCCGCAGCCCGTACGGATGCCGGCGCCGAAGGGCGTGCCGCAACCCAGAGTCGCGTAGCGTCCGTGGCGGTCGACAATTCCGCGCTCCTGGCCGCCGGCCCCGCTGGGGTGGGTCGACTGATCTATTTCGACTACGACAGCGTCGCCATCAAGCCCGAGTTCCAGAGCCTGATCGAAGGCCATGCCCGCTTCCTGCGCGCCAATGCCTCACGCCGCATCGCGATCGAAGGGCACACCGACGAACGCGGTGGACGCGAGTACAACCTGGCACTGGGCCAGCGTCGCGCCGAGGCCGTACGCCGTGCACTGAGCCTGCAGGGTGTTCCCGACAACCAGGTCGAGGCGGTCAGTCTGGGCAAGGAAAAGCCGGCCACCACCGGTGCTGATGAAGCGACTTGGGCCAAGAATCGCCGCGCCGAGATCAACTACCGCTGATGAAACCTGCAGCCACTTCCTGGATCGCGGCCACAGTGGCCGCGATCGCCCTGTGCACGGCCCAGGGGGCCGCCGCCAGCCTGTTCTCGGACGACGAGGCGCGACTGGCCATACGCGACCTGCGCCAGCGGGTCGAGACCCTGCGCCAGCAGGTCGAGACCCTGCGCCAGCAGGGTGATGCGCAGCGCCTGTTGATCGACAAGCAGGCCGAGGAGTTGCGTCGTGCCCTGGAGGACGGTGCGCAGGCCCGGCGCAACGCACTGGAGCTTCAGAACCAGATCGATGCCCTGCGCGCCGATTTGGCGCGCCTGCGCGGACAGGACGAACAGCTCGCGCGCGAGCTATCCGAGTTGCAGCGGCGTCAGAAGGATGTGGCGCAGGGCGTGGACGAGCGCCTGCGGCGCTTTGAGCCGGTCAAGGTCACCTTCGAAGGCCGTGAGTTCATGGTCGACCCCGCCGAGCAGCGCGAGTACGAGGCGGCCTTCGCTTTGTTTCGCGCGGGCGAGTTCCAGCCGGCGCAGTCGGCGTTTGCGGATTTTCTGCGACGCCATCCCCAATCGGGCTATGCGGTGGCGGCCTTGTTCTGGCAGGCCAATGCCCAATACGGCGTGCGTGACTACCGCGGCGCCATTGCCAATTTCCGCGCCTTGCTGGCGCGGGCCCCCGAAGATCCACGGGCGTCGGAGTCGGCGCTGGCGATTGCCAATTGCCAGATCGAATTAAAGGATACAGCGGGTGCGCGTAAGACCCTGAACGACCTGATCAAGGCCTATCCGCAGTCCGAGGCCGCGGGCGCGGCGCGCGAGCGCTTGTCCCGACTGCGTTGACGGTGCGGGCGTTGTGAGCGGGCTGGAGGCGCAGGTCGATCTGCAGCGGCGCTTTGGCGGGCTTGAGCGCCTGTACGGCGTGGCCGGTGCTGCCGCCGTTCGCGCGGCACATGTCGCGGTGGTGGGGGTGGGCGGCGTGGGCTCCTGGGCCGCCGAGGCCCTGGCCCGCAGCGGCGTCGGCGCCATCACGCTGATCGATCTGGACCATGTGGCCGAGTCCAACATCAACCGCCAGATTCATGCCCTGAGCGACACCGTGGGCCAGGCCAAGGTGCAGGCCATGCGCGATCGCATCGCGCAGATCCATCCGCAGTGCACGGTGCATGGCATTGAGGAATTCGTCGAGGCCGACAACTGGCCGCAGCTACTGCCTGCGGGCGTGGACGCGGTGATCGATGCCTGCGATTCGGTGCGGGCCAAGCAGGCCATGGCCGCCTGGGCGATGCGCACGCGCAGTCGCTTCATCAGCGTGGGCGCGGCAGGGGGCAAGCGTTGGGCCCACGCGGTGGACATCGACGATCTGGCGCGCACCACCCACGATCCTTTGCTCGCGCAATTGCGCTATCGGCTTCGCAAGTTCGACGGCGCGGCGCGTGAGGGCAAGGCGATCGGCATTGCTTGCGTGTTCAGCCGCGAGGCGGTGGCGCCGCCGGATGCCTCCTGCGCCTTGGAGGACGGCGGCGACGGCTCGCTCAATTGCCACGGCTATGGCTCGGTGGTGAGCGTGACGGCGACCTTCGGGCAGTGCGCGGCGGGCTGGGTGCTCGATCGCCTGGCGCGCGAGGCCGTCCCAAAATAGGCTATACTCTTGGGCTGTTCTGCAGTGGAAACACCGCGAGCGCCAGATGCCTTCAAAAGCATTCGTGGGACGTTAGCTCAGTTGGTAGAGCAGCGGACTTTTAATCCGTTGGTCGCAGGTTCGAATCCCGCACGTCCTACCAGTTTTTCTCAAAATCAACAGCTCCAACGGGTTGTTGATTTTTTTTCGTCCGGCGCTGCCTATTTTTTAAGCAGGCCCCCGAGATGCAGGCCTGGCGCGGGTTTGCGCAGTTGTCCAGTGAGCTGTCCACAAGCTAGACCACAGTTATGAGGGACAACTTTTCAGATCGACGTCAGCCCGAGACGGTCTCGATTTGCGAGGAGATGTCCAGCCAGCGCTCTTCGAGGTCGGCCAGTTGCAGGCCCAGGTCGGCCACCCGTTGACCGGTCTGCGCGATGCGGGCGGCGTCGGTCTCGGCGGCGAGCTGCGCCTCCAGGCTGTCTTTCTCGGTTTGCAAGGCCGCCATGCGCTGCTCGGTCTTTTCGAGGTCGCGTTGCAGCGGACGCAGCTTCGGTGAGGCGACGGGTGCAGCGGGTGGCGCAGCTGGGGCGCGCACCGGCGCGGCGGCCGCACGTGCCACCTCGCGCAGACGGCGCGATTCGTCCAGCAGGTACTGCTGGTAGTCGTCGAGGTCGCCGTCGAAGGGCCGTATCTCGCCGCGGCCCACCAGCCAGAACTCGTCGCAGACCGCACGCAGCAGGGCGCGGTCGTGACTCACCAGCATCACCGTGCCCTCGAACTCGTTGAGGGCCATCGACAGGGCTTCACGTGTGGCCAGGTCCAGGTGGTTGGTGGGTTCGTCCAGCAGCAGCAGGTTGGGGCGCTGCCAGACCATCATGGCCAGCACCAGGCGGGCCTTCTCGCCGCCACTCATGGTGCCCACGGCCTGGTTCACCATGTCGCCGGAGAAGTTGAAGGTGCCCAGGAAGTTGCGCAGCTCCTGCTCGCGCGCCTGGGGACCGACATCGCGCGCCAGGCGGATCATGTGCTCCAGCGGGTTGGAATCCGAGTGCAGGACGTCCAACTCCTGCTGCGCGAAATAGCCGATGTTCAGGCCCTTGCCTTCGGTGAGCGTGCCGCCCAGGACCGGGATGTCATGGGCGATGGTCTTGACCAGCGTGGACTTGCCCTGACCGTTGGCGCCCAGGATGCCAATGCGCTGGCCGGCCAGCACCGAGCGGCTCACGCCGCGCAAGATGGTGCGGGTGTCGCCGTGGTCGGCGCGGTAGCCAAACTCGCCCTCGCTGATGGCCAGCATCGGATTGGGTAGGTTGGCGGGTTCCTTGAATTCGAAGGTGAAGTCGGCCTCGGCCAGCACCGGAGCGACCTTCTCCATGCGCTCCAGGGCCTTGACGCGGCTCTGGGCCTGCTTGGCCTTGCTGGCCTTGGCCTTGAAGCGGTCAATGAACTTTTGCAGGTGGGCGATTTTTTCTTGCTGGCGGCTAAAGGCCGACTGCTGCTGCTCCAGTTGCAGCACGCGCATGGATTCAAAGGCGCTGTAGTTGCCACCATAGCGCGTGAGGCGCTGGTTCTCGATATGCAAGGTGACGTCGGTGACCGCATCGAGAAACTCGCGGTCGTGGCTGATCACGATCAACGTACCCGCGTAGCGTTTGAGCCAAGACTCCAGCCACACCAGGGCGTCCAGATCCAGGTGGTTGGTGGGTTCGTCCAGCAGCAGCAGGTCAGACGGACACATGAGGGCGCGCGCCAGTTGCAGACGCATGCGCCAGCCGCCGGAGAAGCTGTTGACGGGACGCTCGAGTTCTTCGGTGCCAAAGCCCAGGCCCAGGATCAGGGCCTGCGCGCGCGGCACGGCGTCATGCTCGCCGGCGTCGTGCAAATCGGCATGCGCCTGGGCGATGGCCATGCCGGCGTCGACATCGTCGGGGGCGGCTTCGAGGGCGACCTCGGCCTGGGCCAGGCGCGCACGTACCGCCATCAGGCGGGTGTCGCCGGCCAGCACGAAGTCGGTGGCGGGCTCCTCGGTTTCGGGCATGTTTTGGGCGACCTGCGCCATCTGCCAGTGCGCGGGCTGCGAAAAATCGCCGCCGTCTTCGTGCAGGCTGCCGTTGAACAGGGCGAAGAGGGTCGACTTGCCTGCGCCGTTGCGGCCCACCAGGCCTACCTTCTCGCCGGGGTTGAGGGTGACCGAGACCTTGTCCAGGAGCACCTTGGCGCCGCGGCGCAGGATGACGTCGCGCAGCTGGATCATCGGGTCTCTTTCATGGGGTGAGGAGCGCTTCGCGCGTGATCAGCAGCACTTGTTCCTCACCCGCGCTGGTGTCCAGCCACACCGCTTCAAGGTGCGGAAAGGCCGCCTCGAAGTGCGCGCGTTCGTTGCCGATCTCCAGCACCAGCACGGCGTGCTCGGTCATGCGCGAGGGGGCGTCGCGCAGCAGGGGGCGGATGAAGTCCATGCCGTCGGTGCCGCCGGCCAGGGCCAGCGTGGGTTCGGCTTGGTATTCGGCCGGCAGGGTGGCCATGCTGGCAGCGTTCACATAGGGCGGGTTGCACACAATCAGGTCGTAGGGGCCGGGTAGTGCCGACAGACCATCGGAGATGTGCAGGTGCACGCGATCGCGCAGTTGGTGGCGCTCGATGTTGATGCGGGCCACTTCCAGCGCCTGGGGCGACAGGTCTGCGCCATCGACCGACACCTCGGGCCAGGCCAGGGCGGCGATCACGGCCAGGCTGCCATTGCCGGTGCACAGATCCAGCACGCGGCGGGTGTGCGTGCCGAGCCAGGGGTCGATGCTGCCATCGGCGAGTAATTCGGCGATGAAGGAGCGCGGCACGATGGCGCGCTCGTCGATGTAGAACGACACGCCTTGCAGCCAGGCCTCCTGCGTGAGGTAGGCCGCAGGCTTGCGGGTGGCGATGCGCTGGGTGATGAGGTCATTGACCGCACGCGCCTGTTCGGCCGTGACCGTGCGCGTGGCGACGCCATCCAGATCGTCCAGCGGCAGGCCCAGGCGCCACAGCACCAGCCAGGCCGCTTCGTCGTGGGCGTTGGTGGTGCCGTGGCCGAAGGCGACGCCGGCGTCAGTGAGCTTGCGCGCGCCCGACGCGATCAGATCCAGGACGTTCATGCTCACCCCAGGGCGTTGAGCCGTTCGAGGGTGCGGCGGTAGATGTTTTTCAGGGGCTCGATGTCGGCCACCGCGACATGCTCGTCGATCTTGTGGATGCTGGCATTGATCGGGCCGAATTCGATCACCTGCGGGCAGATGCGCGAGATGAAGCGGCCGTCGCTGGTGCCGCCGGTGGTGGACAACTCGGTGTGCACACCGGTTTCAGCCTCGATGGCCTGGCCGATGGCGTCGACCAACTCGCCCGGGGGCGTGATGAAAGGCTGACCGCCCACCGTCCACGTCAGGTGGTACGCGAGGTCGTGGCGGGCCAGGATGTCGACCACCCGCTGCTGCAGGCCCTCGGCCGTGCACTCGGTGGAAAAGCGGAAATTGAAATCGACCACCACTTCGCCCGGGATCACATTGCCCGCGCCGGTGCCACCGTGGATGTTGCTGATTTGGAAGCTGGTGGGCTGAAAGTAGGCGTTGCCCTGATCCCACTCGGTGGCCACCAAGCGCTCCAGCGCGGGCAAGGCCTGATGGATCGGGTTGCGCGCCAGCTGCGGG
>JBIKUT010000055.1:0-9146 GCA_044347465.1 Ramlibacter sp. | reverse complement strand
CAAGAGCGGCAAGACGGTCATGATGCAGCACATCGCGCATGCCATCTCGGCCAACTACCCCAACAGCCACATGATGGTGCTGCTGGTGGACGAGCGCCCCGAAGAAGTGACCGACATGCAGCGCTCGGTCAAAGCCGAGGTCATCGCCTCCACCTTCGACGAACCCGCGGCCCGTCACGTGCACGTGGCCGAGATGGTGATCGAGCGCGCCAAGCGCCTGGTCGAACTGAAAAAGGACGTGGTGATCCTGCTGGACTCCATCACCCGCCTGGCACGCGCCTACAACAACGTCGTACCCTCCTCCGGCAAGGTGCTAACGGGCGGTGTGGATTCCAACGCGCTGCAGCGCCCCAAGCGCTTCCTGGGCGCGGCGCGCAACGTGGAAGAAGGCGGATCGCTGACCATCATCGCCACCGCCCTGATCGACACCGGCAGCCGCATGGACGAAGTGATCTTTGAAGAATTCAAGGGCACCGGCAACTGCGAAAAGCGCGTCTTCCCCTCCATCCAACTCAATCGCTCGGGCACCCGTCGCGAAGAACTGCTGCTGGCCCCCGAGATCCTGCAAAAGACCCGCATCCTGCGCCAGTTCATGTACAACATGGACGAGATCGAGGCCATGGAGATGGTCCTCAAATCGATGAAGGCCACGAAGACCAACGTGGAATTCTTCGACATGATGCGTAGGGGGGGGTGATAGGACGCCCCCTGGAACGGGGCCCATCCTGCGGATGAGGCCCCTGAAATTACCCGTATAATCGCTGGTTTTGCGGAAAGTACGCCAAATGGGTTGGCGCGGCTCCCGTCGCTGCCAAGGAAGATCATGAAAGAAGGCATTCACCCCGAGTACCGCGAAGTTCTCTTCGTGGACCTGTCCAACGGTTTCAAGTTCGTCACGCGTTCGTGCGTGAGCGCCAAGGAAACCGCCGAACACGAGGGCAAGACCTACCCCCTGTTCAAGCTGGACACCTCCAGCGAGTCGCATCCCTTCTACACCGGTACCCAGAAGTCCGTGGACAACATGGGCGGCCGCGTCGAGAAATTCCGCAACCGCTTCGGCAAGTCCGCAGCCAAGTAAATCTGCATCCTGCCGGCCGCAAGTGCCAGCACAGGGCAGCCCGGGCAACCGCGCTGCCCTTTTTCTTGCCGCCCAACGCCCCCGATAATGGCCCGCGTGAATCCGCCCTCTCCTGCCATCGTGGCGCAAAGCGCCGTGCGCCGCCTGCCGCGGCTGGCACTGTGGCTGTTCTGCCTGGCCTACGTGCTGCCCGGCTTCGTCGGCCGCGAGCCCTGGAAGAACGCCGACATGCAAGGCTTCGGCTACATGTTCGAGCTCGCCCTGGGCAACGCAGACTGGCTCGCCCCCACCCTCCTGGGTCACCCCCCCGAATTCGACGCCCTGCTGCCCTATTGGCTCGGCGCCTGGGCCATCTGGGCCCTGGGCGGCTGGATGCCGGCCGATCTGGCCGCGCGGCTGCCTTACCTGGGCCTGCTCGCGCTCACGCTGCTGGCCACTTGGCACGCCATCTACCAGCTGGCCCGCCGGCCCCCCGCCCAGCCCGTGGCCTTCGCGTTTGGCGGTGAGGCCGACCCCAAGGACTACGCCCGCGCTCTGGCCGATGCCGGCCTGCTGGCCCTGATCGCGTGCCTGGGCCTGGCGCAGCTGTCCCACGAAACCACGCCCTCGCTGGCGCAACTGGCCTTCACCGCCCTGACCTTCTACGCCCTGGCGGCCCTGCCCCACCCGCGCCCCGCCTGGCCCCTGGGGGCCCTGGCCATCGGCCTGGCCGGCCTGGCACTGAGCGGCGGCCCCACCCTGGCCACCCTGTTCGCGCTGGGCGGCGCCGGCGTGCTCGCCTGGCGGCCTGACGCCGATGCCACACAGACCGCGCGTCAACGGCGCTGGGCCCTGGTCATCGTCGGCCTGGCCGCAGCGGCTGCGGCCCTGGCGCTGGTCATGCACCTGTGGCACTGGCGCCTGGACACCCAGGGGCGCGATGGCCCCGCCCTGATGCGCCTGCTGGTGTGGTTCACCTGGCCAGCCTGGCCGCTCGCACTGTGGACCCTCTGGCGCTGGCGCCATCGCCTGCATGACCGCCACCTGGCGCTGCCCCTGTGGCTGGTGGGCGTGGCCCTGGCCTGTGCCCTCACCACGCCCAACGCCGATCGCTCCCTGCTGCTGGCGCTGCCCCCGCTGGCGGCGCTCGCCGCCTTCGCCCTGCCCACGCTCAGTCGCCCGGTCGCGGCCCTGATCGACTGGTTCACCCTGCTGTTTTTCAGTGGCATCGCCCTGGTGATCTGGGTGGTTTGGCTCTCGCTGCAAACCGGGGTGCCAGCCAAGCCTGCCGCCAACGTGGCCAAGCTGGCCACCGGCTTCGAACCCAGTTTCTCGTTCATCGCCTTTGTGGCCGCCCTGGCCGGCACGCTGGCCTGGGGCGCACTGGTGCGCTGGCGCGTGGGCCGGCATCGCGCGGCGATCTGGAAAAGCCTGGTGCTGCCCGCCGGCGGCGCCGCGCTGTGCTGGCTGCTGCTCATGACCCTGTGGCTGCCGGTGCTCGATTACGCACGCAGCTACGTGCCCGTGGTCAAGACCATTCAACGCGCACTGGCCCCAAGCGGAACGCCCGCGGCCTGCGTCGAAGCCTCGGGCCTGACCCGCGGCCAGATCGCGGCCCTGCGCTATCACGGCGGCCTGGATCTGCGCGCCGCCCACAGCGGCAAGCCCCAGTGCCCCTGGCGCATCACCGGCGTCGACCCCGCCGCTGCGGCCGCTGACCCCGCCTCCTTACAAGGCTGGCAACTGGTCACCACCGCGCGGCGCCCCACCGATCCCCGCGACAACCTGCGCCTGTACAAGGCCATTCCCTGATGCGCGAATGGCATCTCCTGTCCCGGCATGCCGGGACCGTGTTCGTGGGTCAAATCGCTGTGATGGCCTTCGGCGTCACCGACACGCTGGTGGCGGCACGCTACTCCAGCGAGGCACTGGCGGCCCTGTCGGTGGGCTCGGCCACCTACATCAGTATCTTTGTGGCCTTGCTCGGTGTCCTCACCGCGCAATTGCCGATCTGGTCTGAGCTGCGCGGTGCGGGCCACACCCTGGCACTGGGCCGCTCCGTGCGCCAGAGCCTGTACCTGGCCCTGGCCATCACGGTCGTGGGCATGACCTTGTTGCTGTTGCCCGGCCCGCTCCTGACCTGGACCCAGATCCCCGCCACGTTACGCGGCGAGGTCGAGGGCTACCTGGCCATCCTCGCCCTGGCCTTGCCTGCGGCCTTGCTCTTTCGCCTCTACAGCACCCTCAACCAGAGCCTGGGCAAGCCGCTGCTGGTCACCTGGATCCAGATCGGATCGCTGGGCCTGAAAGTTCCGTTGTCGATCTGGTTCGTCTTTGGCGGCATGGGGCTGCCGCCTCTGGGGCTGGCCGGCTGCGCCTGGGCCACGCTGGTCGTCAACTGGACGATGGTGGCCATCGCACTGTGGATGCTGCGCACCCAAGACCTGTACGCGCCCTACCGCCTCTGGCAGCGAATCGAGCCGCCCCACTGGGCCACGATCCGCGGCTTCGCGCGCCTGGGCATCCCCACCGGCCTGTCCATCATGGTGGAAGTGACTGCCTTCACCCTCATGGCCTTGTTCATCGCACGCCAAGGCACGATTGCCGCCGCCAGCCACCAGGTGGCGTCCACGCTCGCGGCCTTGGTGTACATGATGCCGCTGTCCCTGGGCATTGCATCCAGTGCCCGCGTCAGCTATTGGCTGGGCGCTGGGCACCCCGAACGGGCCCGCGCCGCGATGCGCCTGGGGCTGCAGATGGCGCTGGGTCTGGCGCTGACCTGCTCGCTGCTCTTGTGGCTGTTGCACCTGCCGCTGGCGCGCCTGTTTGCCGGGCCCAACCCGCCGGTGGTCTTGCTGGCCGCCACGCTACTGCCCTGGGTGGCCCTGTACCACCTGTTTGACGCCGTGCAGGCCGTGGGCGTGTTCATTTTGAGAAGCTACGGGGTGGCCACCGCGTCGCTGGTGATCTACAGCGTGCTGCTATGGGGCCTGGGCCTGGGCGGCGGCTATGTGATCGCTTATCAGGGCCTGGCGGGACTGCCACCCATGCCCACACCCTCGGCCTTTTGGATCGCTGCTAGCGTGGCGCTGGGCCTGACCGCCGTCGCGGTGCTTACGCTGCTGGCGTGGGCGTCGAAGCGTCCACGACCGGCGCACTAACTTCCGCACGAACGCGGCTGGCCGGCAGGCACAGCGTAAAAGTCGAACCCACGCCCACCACGCTGTCAATGCGCAGCTCGCCACCATGGCGTTGGGCCACATGCTTGACGATGGCCAGACCCAAGCCGGTGCCCCCGGTCTCCCGCGAGCGGCTGCGGTCCACCCGGTAAAAGCGTTCGGTTAAGCGCGGCACATGTTCAGGTGCAATCCCCTCGCCGGTATCGCGCACGCTGAACTCGGACCGCCCACCATAGACCACGCGCCAACGCACATCGATCGAACCGCCATTGGGCGTGTAGCGGATGGCATTGGCCACGAGGTTGGACATCGCACCCGCCCATTCCAGCGTTTCGACGGCCACCGACAAGTCGGCATCGGCCTCAAAGCGCAGGTCCTGGAACTTTCGCAAGGCCGCACCCAGGCCGCGGGCCTCTTGCTCGCATCCCGCGAGCAGGGCCCGCGCCGGCGTCCATTCCTGAACGGGCGGTGGCGGGCTGCCCTCCAGACGTGACAACACCAGCAGGTCACTCACCAGGGCCTGCATGCGATGGGCCTGGGCCGACATCAAGCCCAGATACCGTACCCGCTCGGCCTCGTCCAGCGGCAGGTTTTGCAAGGTTTCCACGAAACCGGTCAGCACCGTCAAGGGCGTACGGATCTCGTGCGAGACGTTGGCCACAAAATCACGGCGCATGGTTTCGGCCTGTTCCAGCGCGGTCACATCACGCGACAGCAGCAGCCGGCGCCCCTCGCCATACGCATGCAGCTGCACCGACACCTTACGCGGGCTCATGGGCGTGCTACCCCGCCCAGGAATCACCACGTCGCGCGCATGATCGCCCCCTTGCACATAGGCCACGAACCCTGGATCGCGCACGAGGTTCACCACGCGTTGCATCGCATCGCGCTGCGCGTCAAAGCCCAGATGGTCGGCCGAGGTCTGGTTGCACCATTCGATGCGACCCTCAGCGTCCAGCAGCGTGACACCATTGGGCGAGGCTTGGATCGCCGCCAAGAATTCATCCAGGCGGGTCTGTGCGTTCGCGGTACGCAGATCGCTAGCGCGCAGCGCGCGCCGGGCGCGCTCGGCGATCTCACCCCACAGACCACTCATCGCCGGAAAGCGAGCCGCGTCATCGCCGGCGTCGATGCGGCGCAGCCAGCGTTCCACACGAAATCCGCGCAACAAGTCCGCAACAAACCAGATGCACGCCGCCGCGATCACGCCCAGCGCCATCCCCCACTGCCCCCCCAGAACTGCCCCCACGATCGCGCCCGCGAGCAAGATCGCCAGGAAGATCCAGATGCGAAACAGCATGGGGCGTATCAGCAGCCGAACCGGCTCAGGCTGCAGCCGGCGAGGACGCAGGCGTAGCAGTCAGCCGGTAACCGGCGCCGCGCACCGTCTCGACCAAGGCGCCGCCCGGGCCCAAGGCCTCCCGCAGGCGCTTGACATGAACATCCACCGTGCGCTCCTCGATGAATACATGGTCGCCCCAGACCTTGTCCAGCAACTGGGCACGACTGTGCACACGCTCCGGGTGGCGCATCAGGTAATTGAGCAACTTGAACTCGGTCGGCCCCAGCCGCAAGGGCTGCTCGCCCCAGGTCACTCGGTAGGCTGCCGGGTCCAGCGTCAATCGACCCACGCTGACGCTCTCGCTGGCCTGCTCAGGTGCGCGCCGTCGCAACACGGCGCGGATGCGGGCCAGCAACTCCTGGGTGGAGAACGGCTTGGTGATGTAGTCGTCGGCGCCTGCGTCCAGACCCGCCACTTTGTCGGGTTCGTCGCCACGCGCAGTGATCATCAGGAGAGGAATCGCTTTGGTGCGCGGGTCTGATCGCCAACGACGCGCCAGCGCGAGGCCGCTCTGTCCGGGCAACATCCAATCGAGCAAGATCGCATCGGGCAGCACCGCATCGATCTCCAGCTGCGCCCCCGCGCCATCTTCGGCCCAGACCGGCGAGAAGCCGTTGTGGCGAAGATTGACGGCCACCAGTTCGGCGATATCGGGTTCGTCTTCAACGATCAGGATGCGAGGTTTTTTCATTCACTTCAGAACAGACTCGATGTGCTCCGGCGACGAGTGCCGCACGTCGGCGCCTTTGACGACGTAGATGATGAACTCGGCGATGTTCTTGGCATGGTCGCCAATACGCTCCACCGCCTTAGCCAAAAACAGCAGATCCAGGCTGGCCGAGATCGTGCGGGGGTCTTCCATCATGTAGGTCACCAGCTTGCGCACGAAGCCGCCGAACTCCTGGTCGATCAGGTCGTCTTCCTTGAGGATGGACGCTGCTGCCGCCGTGTCCAGGCGGGCAAAAGCATCCAGCGCCTTGCGCAGCAGACCGGCGGCGAGATCGGCGGCCACCCGCAAATCGGTGGTTGGCAAAGACCGCGCGCTGCCGCTGTCGATGATGGACCTGACCATACGGGCGATCTTGTTCGCCTCGTCGCCCACGCGCTCGAGGTTGGCGGTGGTCTTGGAAATTGCAATCAGCAGGCGCAGATCGCGCGCCGTCGGCTGGCGCCGCGCGATGATGGACGACAGATCGCGATCGATCTCGACTTCCATGGCGTTGACCCGCACTTCCGTCTCCATCACCTGGGCGGCGGCCTCGACGCTGAAATGCGACAAAGCGTAAATCGCCTTGTGGATCTGAGATTCAACCAGCCCTCCCAGCTCCATCACGCGGGAAGACACGCCATTGAGTTCGCTGTCGAACTGGGCGGATAGGTGCTTGTCGGACATGAAGGATCCCCTGGAATCAGCCGAAACGGCCGGTGATGTAGTCCTCGGTCTCCTGGCGCTTGGGCTTGAAGAAGATCTGTTCGGTCTCCCCCACCTCCACCAGGTCGCCCAGGTACATGTAGGCGGTGTAATCGCTGCATCGTGCAGCCTGCTGCATATTGTGCGTCACGATCACCACCGTGTAATCGTGTTTGAGTTCAGCGATCAGTTCCTCGATCTTCGCGGTCGAGATCGGATCCAACGCGGAACAGGGCTCGTCCAGCAACAGCACGTCGGGCTTGATCGCGATACCGCGCGCAATGCACAAGCGCTGCTGCTGCCCACCGGAGAGTCCCGAACCGCTTTGATCGAGCTTGTCACGCACCTCGGTCCACAGGGCCGCCTTGCGCAGCGCCCATTCAACCCGATCGTCCATGTCCGAGCCATTGAGGTTCTCGAACAGGCGCACGCCGAAGGCGATGTTGTCGTAGATGGACATCGGAAACGGCGTGGGCTTTTGAAACACCATGCCGACCTTGGCGCGAATCAGCGCAACGTCCTTCTTGGACGTGAGCAGGTTCTCGCCGTCCAGAATCACCTGGCCCTCGGCCCGCTGCTCGGGATACAGCTCGAACATTCGGTTGAAGGTCCGCAGCAGCGTCGACTTGCCGCAGCCCGAAGGGCCGATGAAGGCGGTCACCTTCTTTTCGGGGATGTCGAGGTTGATGTCCTTGAGGGCGTGAAACTTGCCGTAGTAGAAGTTCAGGTCACGCACGGACAGCTTGGCCGGTGCGTTCGAGGTAAACACTTCCGAAGGGGCGATAGCGGTCGTCATATCAGGCGGCCTCTCAAATCTTGTTGCGGGTGACCACGCGGGCCAGGATGTTCAGGCCGAGCACGGCCACGGTGATCAGGAACACACCGGCCCAGGCCAGTTGCTGCCAGTTCTCGTAGGGGCTCATGGCGAACTTGAAGATGGTCACGGGCAAGCTGGCCATGGGTTCGCCCAAGTTCGACGTCCAGAACTGGTTGTTCAGGGCGGTAAACAGCAGGGGCGCCGTCTCCCCGGAAATCCGCGCCACCGCCAGCAGCACACCGGTGACCACACCGGCGCGCGCTGCGCGCAGCGTGATGCCCGAGATCACCTTCCATTTGGGCGAGCCCAGGGCGTAGGCCGCTTCGCGCAGGGCTGAAGGCACCAGGGCCAGCATGTTCTCGGTCGTTCGAATCACCACCGGCACCACGATCAGGGCCAGCGCGGCCACCCCGGCATAGCCGGAAAACTGCTTGAAGCGCGCCACGACCACGGCGTAGATGAACAAGCCGATCACGATCGAGGGCGCCGACAGCAAGATGTCGTTGACGAAGCGGGTGGTACTTCCGAGCCAGCCCTTGGGGTCGTATTCGACCAGGTAGACGCCCGCCATGATGCCGATCGGCGTGGCCACCAGCGTGGCCAGCATCACCATCAGGAACGATCCATACAAGGCATTGGCGATACCGCCCGCCTCGTTGGGCGGCGGCGTCATCTGGGTGAAGGTGGCCCAGCTGAGGCCGCCCACGCCCAGGCGCACGGTCTCAAACAGGATCCACACCAGCCAGAACAGGCCGAACGCCATGGCGGCCAGGGACAAAGCCAGGGCCAGGCGGTTGATCGCCTTGCGGCGGTTGAATTTGGCGATGCTTGCGGCGTTCATGCTGCGCGGCCCTCGCTCTTTTGCAGGCGCGCCAGCAGCAGCTTGGACAGCGACAACACCACGAAAGTGATGAAGAACAGCACCAGACCCAGGTAGATCAGGGCCGCTTGGTGCAAGCCCGTGGTCGCCTCGGCGAACTCGTTGGCCAGCGCGGACGTAATGCTGTTCGCGGGTGCGAACAGACTCAGAGAATCGAGCTGGTTGAAGTTGCCGATCACGAAGGTGACCGCCATCGTCTCGCCCAGAGCGCGCCCCAGGCCCAGCATGATGCCGCCGATCACACCACTCTTGGTGTAAGGCAGCACCACCTTGAACATCACCTCCCAGGTGGTCGAGCCCAGCGCGTAGGCCGACTCCTTGAGCAAGGGGGGCGTGACGTCGAACACATCGCGCATCACCGCCGCAATGAACGGGATGATCATGATGGCCAGAATGATGCCGGCCGACAGCACGCCGATGCCCACGGGCGGACCGGACACCAAGGCGCCCAAGTAGGGCA
>JBIKUT010000054.1:0-9192 GCA_044347465.1 Ramlibacter sp. | reverse complement strand
ACAGGCGGAAAAAGAAGCGCGCATGTTTGAGCCGAAGGCGAGTTTGCGCGCTTCCCGCCTGGCACGAGCACCGCAAGGAAGCCCGAAGGGCCTGCGCACTTGAAGCCCCCGGGCCTCCGCCGCACACCCACCGCGTTGCACCGACAACGCCAACGCCAACGTCAATGCAAACCACACGCCAACAGCATTGCACCGCCAACGAAAAAAGCCCCCCGCCGACAGAACACCGCAAGCCCCGCGCCCAGAATCAATCGGGCTCAAAGGAGTGCCGCATGTTCTCCGTCTGGATGATTGGCTTCCTGCTGGTGATGGCCACCCTGGTCTGGGTCGCGGTCATCGTGGGCGTTCCCCAACCCGCGATCGGACTCGCAATCGGCGTGCTGATCGGGGTCGCCGCGATCGCAGCCGCAGTGCTTATTCGCCGTCAGCGGCCGCCGCGTCGTCGTCGCGGCTAACCGCAGCGGGCAAACGCGCGTACCGCAGAGGCGCCAACGCCTCTAAACCGAATTGCACCAACAAGGCCTGCAAGCGCTGCGCCGCACTGCGTTTGCGCTGCCCCGTCCACTTGGCCAGGATCAACTCGTTCTTCAAGCTGTGCTCCCAGCCCACCAGCTCGGTCACCGTCACCTGATAGCCGCAGGCCTCCAGGTACAGACAACGCAACACGTTCGTCAACTGACTGCCCATCTCGCGCGTGTGTAATGGATGCCGCCACAACTCCGCCAGCGGCGTGCGTGCCAATGACAGCGCCTTGTGCTGACGCAACTGCCCTGCCACCTCGGCCTGGCAACAGGGCACCAACACCATGAAGCGGGCCTTGCGCGCCAGACCGAAATCGATCGCGTCGTCGGTCGCGGTGTCGCAGGCATGCAAGGCCGTCACCATGTCCACTGCCGCTGGCAGCTCGCTGGCGCCCACAGCCTGCGCCGCGCTCAAATGCAGAAAGTGCATGCGCTCGAAACCCAGGCGCTGCGCCAAGGCGCGTGAACGCTCGACCAACTCGGCCCGCGTCTCCACGCCAAACACCTGACCCACCCCGCGCGGCTTGAGGTACAGGTCGTAAAGAATGAAGCCCAGATAAGACTTGCCCGCGCCGTGGTCCACCAAGGTCGCACCACCCGCAGACGCGGGCACCTCGTCCAGCAGCTTCTCGATGAACTGGTACAGGTGATGCACCTGTTTGAGCTTGCGCCGCGAATCCTGATTGAGCTTGCCGTCGCGGGTGAGGATATGCAGCTCTTGGAGCAGCGCGATCGACTGCCCCGGCAGCAACTCGGGTGGCGGCGTCGTCATCGTGGCCCTCCCCCGCTGGCGTCGTCCATCCAGGCGCGCCAGCCAGCGTGTCCGAGGCGATGCAGCGTCTCGATGTTCGTCTCGTAGATGTCGGAGGCTTGCGGAAAAGCCTGCACGGCCTGCGCGATGCGGTCCTCGCGCAGCAGATGCAGCGTGGGATACGGCGCGCGGTTGGTGTAGTTGGTGATGTCGTCGGGCTCGGTGCCCGCGAACTGAAACTGAGGATGGAAACTCGCCAACTGAATCGTCCCTTCCAGGCCCTCCCGCTGCAACAAGCGATCGGCCTCGGCCATGAAACCAGTGAACTCAATGAAATCGTGCAGGGCGTGCGGTGCGATCAGAAGCGTGGTCTCGCGCTGGTCGGCCGGCAGGGCCAAAAGATCGTCAAGCTCGCGCGCGAGATCGGCAATCAGATCACTCCAGCCCAGCGCGGGCGAGACGGCATAGTGCACCTGCTGCTTCACATGCACCGCCTTCGCGAAGGGGCACAGGTTCAGGCCAATGACCGCGCGCTCCAGCCAACGCCGAGTCTCGCTCGCAACCTGGGCGTCGGGGACTTCCATCGGTGAAATTCTAAGGTGCGGTCTAAGACGCGCTTTCTAAGGCGCGCCCGCAAGCCGCTGCGTGTGCAACCGACCCAGGGCCCGGGCCAGCAACAGCCCGGTGGCACCGCAAGCGGCCATCACCACCCAGCTGAAGGACCAACCGCCTGTGCGCGTGGCGACCCAGGCCACCACCGGGGGCCCGACGAACTGACCCAGGCTCGACCACTGCTGCATCCAACCCACCGTGGTCGACACGGTGCCCGCACTGGGTGCGATCCGCACCGCCTGTGCAAACAAGGTGCCTGGGACCAAACCGCCGAACGACGAAAACAGCAGCACCGCCATGAATGGCCCCGCCACTGCGAGTCCGCCCGCGGGCCAGACCGGCGCATACATGAACACACTGGCCAGGGCCATCACCGCATAGCCCGTTTGCAGCAATCGCTGCGGCGACGTGCCCCGCTGCAAGAGGCGACCGGCTCCGATCGTGCCCACCATGTTGATGCCGGCGGCGACCGAGGTGGCCAGCCCCGTCCAACCAGGGGCCAGACCGGCCTGCGCATAGATTGAAGGCAAGAAGCCCACCACCGACAACCACTGCGCCGAATACACGGCAAAGGCCGCTGCCACCAGCCAGGGGCCCGGCGCGCGCAAGGTCTCGGCCAGACGCGCCTGCCACGCACTCGGTGCGCGTGAAGCTGCAGGCGGGTCCGCCGGCAGCACGCGCCACAGCGCGATCGCGAGTGCGGCCGACAGCGCGCCCGTGAGCCACCACCAGGCGGGCCAGCCCCAGGCAGCGATCCACGGCGGGCCCACCAGCAGGGCCAGCGCCGTCGCCACCGGCATATAGGCCGCCCAGGCCCCCATGCGCGCATCGAGCTGGTCGGCGGGGACGATGCGTCGGATCAGGCTGGGGCCCGGTGTGATGGCCAGCAGAAAGCCCAGGCCCTCGATGCCCCGCAAGGCGAGCAAGGTCACCGCGTCGTGGGTGAAGCCTGCGGCCAGGCTCGTGAGCGACACCAGGGTGAGGCCCGCCACCATCACGCGACGCAGGCCCAGGCTATCAGCCGCCAGGCCCACCGCCAGGCCCAGGCTCATGCCGGCCAGTTGCACCATCGAGATCAAGAAGCCCGCCTGCACCAGGCTGATATCCAGGGCCTCGCGCAGCGCCGGCAAGGCCGGCGGCAACTTGCCGACGTGGATGGCGCCGCACACGCCCGCCACGATCACCAGCAGGGAGCGGTCGATGCGCGCGGTCATGCGTCCAACAGCTTCAGCCCGGTGAGCCGTGTGTGCTCGCGCGCCGCAAAGCGATCGGTCATGCCGGCAATGTAGTCCGCGATGGCGCGTGGCAAGTCCGCTTGCTGCGCGTAGGCCGCCGGCATCTCGCCAGGCTGCGCGCGATAGGCTTCGAACAAGGCCTGCACCACCTGCTGCGCCTGCCCGGTGGTCTGCATCACCTGCGGGTGACGATAAAGATTGCGAAACAAAAATTGCTTGAGGGCATCGGAGCGCTCACGCATGGGCGCGCTAAAGGCCACCAGCGGCGACGCTTGGCGCACAGCATCCGCATCGGCTGGCGCCGATTCGCGTAGGGCCGCAGCGGTGGCATCGATCACGTCGTGCACCTGCGCACTGAGCATCAGACGAATCGCCTCGTACAACAAACGCCGGCCGACCAAGTGCGGGTGCGCCGCCAGCGCCGCGCGGCGATAGCCGTCGAACAGCGATACCTGCTCGAGTTGTTCGAGCGTGAGCAGGCCCGAGCGCACGCCGTCGTCGATGTCATGCGCGTTGTAGGCGATCTCGTCGGCCAGGTTGCAAAGCTGCGCCTCAAGACTGGGCTGCGTGCGCGCCAGAAAGCGGTGCCCCACCCCGCCGGGCTCGCGCGCCTCCAGAGCTTGGGCGTGGGTGCGCGAGCAGTGCTTGAGGATGCCCTCGCGCGTCTCGAAGGTGAGATTCAAGCCGTCGAACTGCGGATAGCGTTCTTCGAGCTGGTCGACCACGCGCAGGCTTTGCAGGTTGTGCTCAAAGCCGCCATGGGCCGCCATGCAGGCATTGAGCGCGTCCTGACCCGCGTGGCCGAAGGGGGTGTGGCCCAGGTCATGCGCCAGGGCAATCGCCTCGACCAGGTCCTCGCACAGGCCCAGGGCTCGGGCGATAGAGCGACCCAGCTGCGCCACCTCGATCGAATGCGTCAGGCGCGTGCGAAACAGGTCGCCCTCGTGGTTCAAGAACACCTGGGTCTTGTAAACCAACCGGCGAAACGCGGTGGAATGCACGATGCGGTCGCGATCGCGCTGGAACTCGGTGCGGTGCGGCGTGGCTTGCTCGGGGTAGCGACGACCCCGACTGCGCTGCGGGTCGCTGGCGTAGCGCGCGAGGGTCATGCGGGCAGTCGTGGGGGCCAGGCCCGGGCGCTCACGCGCAGCAACGCGCGATCACCTGCGCCACCAGGACATCCGGCGCCGACCGCACCGCCGCGCGGCCCGGTCCGTCGATCACAACGAAGCGGATCTCGCCGGCCTCGGCCTTCTTGTCCAGGCGCATCAAGGCCAGGTAGCGATCGACCCCCAGGGGGGGGCCCTGAATGGGCAAGCCGGCCTGGGCGATCAGACGGGTGCAGCGCGCGACGAAGGCGTCATCGACACCGCCCAACTCGCGCGAGAGGTGCAGCGCCATCACCATGCCGCAACCCACCGCCTCGCCATGTAGCCACTGGCCGTAGCCCAGGCCCGCCTCGATGGCGTGGCCAAAGGTGTGGCCGAAATTGAGGATGGCCCGCAGGCCCGACTCGCGCTCGTCCTGGCCCACGACATCGGCCTTGATCTCGCAGCTGCGGCGCACCGCATGGGCCAGCGCCTTCGCGTCACGCGCCATCAGCGCCGGCAGGTTCGCTTCGATCCAGTCCAGAAAGCCGATATCGGCAATAGGACCGTACTTGATCACCTCGGCCAGCCCCGCGCTCAGCTCACGCGCCGGCAGGGTGCGCAGGGTGGCCAGGTCGCACACCACCATCTGCGGTTGGTAGAAGGCGCCGATCATGTTCTTGCCCAGGGGGTGGTTGATCGCGGTCTTGCCGCCCACCGACGAATCGACTTGCGCCAGCAGCGTGGTGGGCACCTGGACGAAGGGCACCCCCCGCATGTAGGAGGCCGCCGCAAACCCGGTGATGTCGCCCACCACCCCGCCGCCCAGGGCGTAGAGCACCGTCTTGCGATCGCTCGCCCGCTCCAGCAGGGCATCAAAGATCAGGTTGAGGGTGGCCCAGTCCTTGTAGGCCTCGCCGTCGGGCAGCGCCACCACGCTCACCTGGGCGTAATGCGGCTGCAGGGCGGCCTGCAGGGCGCTGGCGTACAGCGGCGCCACGGTGGTGTTGGTCACGATCAGGGCCGCGTGCGCGCGCGGCAGACCCAGGCTGCCGATGCGCCCGATCAGGCCGTCTGCGATGTGGATGGGATAGCTGCGATCCCCCAGGTCGATGCGGACTTGCTCCGCGGCTGCGTTCGCCGTCATCGCCCAAGTGTAAGGGGGGGCCGCCGCTCAGGCAGCCGGGCGCACGCCCGCCAGCTCCAGCTGCATCACGATCACGTTGAGCAGGGCCTGCAGACTCGGCCGTTCGCAGTCCACGGTCAGGTGCGCGGCTTCGCGGTACAGCGGGTCGCGCTCGGCATGGAGGGCGCGCAGGCGCGCGAGCGGGTCATCGACCTGCAAGAGCGGCCGGTTGCGGTTCTGACGCACTCGCTGCAACACCTGCTCGGGCGAGCTGCGCAGGTACACCACATGGGTGGCCGCGCGCAGGGCCGCGCGATTCTCGGGGCGCAGCACCGAGCCGCCCCCGGTCGCCAGCACCAGACGACCCGATTGGGCCTGGCGGGCCAGGTCTTCGACCGTGGCTTGCTCGATGTCGCGAAAGGCGGCCTCCCCCTGCTGCTCCCAGAAGGCGCGGATCGGACAGCCCAGACGCTCTTCGATCACATGGTCGGAATCGACGAAGTGCATCCCCAAGCGGCGGGCCAGCAGCTTGCCGATGGTTGTCTTGCCGGAACCCGGAAGGCCGACCAGTGCGATGGAGGTCAAGGAAGGGACGCCCGAAACAGGGGAAATGCCGCAGGGCGCGGCGGGCGTCGATGATACCTGCGCCTCAGCGCGCGCCCATCCGGTCGGTGATCATGCGGGGCGTGATGAACACCAGCATCTCCTGCTTGTTGCTCGAGCGCTGGCGGTTCTTGAACAGATTGCCCACGCCCGGCAAATCACCCAGCACGGGCACGCGGGCCTCGTTCTCGGTTTCGGTCAGCTCGAAAATGCCGCCAATCACCACCGTGCCGCCGTTCTCGACCAGAACCTGCGTGCGTATGTGCTTGGTATTGATCGCGATGCCAGCGGCGGTGGTCTCGCCGCGGCTGTCCTTGTTGATCGTGAGGTCGAGAATGATGTTGCCCTCAGGCGTGATCTGGGGCGTGACCTCCAGCTTGAGGGTGGCGCGGCGGAAAGCCACGGCCGTGGCGCCGCTGGAGGTGGCCTGCTGGTAGGGAAACTCGGTGCCTTGCTCGATCAGGGCCTTGGTCTGGTCGGCGGTGACGATGCGTGGGCTGGACACCAGCTTGCCCTTGCCATCGGCCTCCAGGGCCGATAACTCGAGATTCAGGAAGCGGTTGGCCGACGAGCTGAACAACGAGATGGCGAAGGTGGCCGGTGTGAAGCCGGCCAGGCCCACCGCCGGCAGGTTGACGAAGCGGGTATCGGCCCCAGCGCTTGCGGGCAGTGTTTCACCGGTGGTGCCAGTCAGGGCGTTGTAGGAGGCACCCAGGCCGATGCGGTTGTTGCCGCCCAGCGGCACGCCCGGCTCACCCCCCCGGATACCACGCAAGTCCTGGCCGCCCAGGCGCACGCCCAGCGATTTGCCGAAGGTGTCGGAGGCCTCGACGATGCGCGCCTCGATCAGCACCTGGCGCACGGCCACGTCCAGCTTGGCCAGCAGCGACTGCACGCCCTCCAGGCGGACGCCGATGTCGGTGACGAACAGCTGGTTGGTGCGAGGCTCAGCGATCACACTGCCGCGGTTGCTCAGGATGCGGTTGGCTGGCGGACCGGCCATGAGCTGTGCGGCGACATCCGCCGCCTTGGCGTAATTGAGCTGGAAGGCCTGGGTGCGCACCGACTCGAGGCCCTGCAAGGCCACCCGCGCCTCGAGCTCGAGCTTTTCGCGGGCGGCGATCTCGTCTTTGGGCGCGATCCACAGCACGTTGCCGGACTTGCGCATGCCCAAGCCCTTGGCCTGCAAGATGATGTCCAGCGCCTGGTCCCAGGGCACGTCGCGCAGCCGCAAGGTGAGCGAACCCGAGACCGAATCGGAGGTGATCACGTTGAACTGGGTGAAATCGGCAATCACCTGCAGCAACGCCCGCACCTCGATGTTTTGGAAGTTCAGCGACAACTTCTCGCCCACATAACTGGCCCCCTGCCCCGCGGAGTTGGCCGTCGCGCGCTGCGGCCGCACCTCAACGACCAGCTGGGTGTCGCTCTGGTAGGCGCTGTGCTCCCAGGCCCCGCGCGGCTCAATGACGAGCCGCACACGATCGCCCGCTTGCTGGGCGGTGATGGTCTGCACCGGGGTGGCGAAGTCGGCCACGTCCAGGCGTCGGCGCAGGCCTTCGGGCAGGCTGGACTTGAGGAACTCGACCACCAGGTTTTGGCCCTGCTGACGGATGTCCACACCGACCTGGCTGCTGGCCAGATCCACGATCACACGGCCCGCGTTGTCGGGGCCGCGCCGGAAATCAAGGTCCTTCAAGGGCAAGGCCTCGCGGTTGCGGCTCTCGGCAAAGACCGCCGGGATGGCCAAGGCCGCCGCGGGCGTGGCCGTCGGTGTCATGACGACCAGCAGCGAGCGGCCGTCGACCTGCAGGGCGTACGGCACCGGGGCCTTCAGGTTGATCACGAGGCGGGTGCGTTCGCCGGACTGCACGACCTGGACGGACCGCACATGGCCCTGCTGGATGTCGACCATCTGCCGGCCCAGGGCATTGACCGCGCCCGGCAGATCCAGCGCGATGCGCGCAGGCGACTGCACCGCAAATGAAGCGGGCAAGGCCTGCAGCGGGCGAGACAGGTCGATGCGCACGACCTCCGAGCCGGGATGCAGGGCGCCCGTGATCGCCTCGATCGCCAGGGGCGCCGCGGCGCGCGTGGCCGGGGTGTCCTGGGCGATCGCGCCCGGCGCGATGAAGGCCAGCACCAGCGCCCACGGCGCCAGGCACACCGCCATCCGTCTGCGGCTCTGAGAGCGGATGAAAGACAAGCAGATCATGGGCGTTCCTCCTGTAACTGCAGCGAGGCAGCGCGTTCTGTCCATTCGCCCGAAGCGTCCTGCACGATCTCGCGCAGGAGCACCTGGGTGTCGGTGATCCGAATGACCTTGCCGTAGTTCTGGCCCAGATAAGCGCCGGGGCGCACCGAATGGACCAGACGATCGATGCGGATCAAGGCCACCGGTTGCCCCTGGCGTATCAGGCTACCCACCAGGGTCATGGCATCGAGCGGGAAGGCCTCCAGGGGTTGCCGGGGACGGTTCAGTTCGGGCTTGAGCAGGACGGAAGCCTGGAGCTGCGTCGAATCGCGGCGCAGGGCCAGGGTGAGCTTCTGGCTGTCGAAGGGATCGGCGGTCGAGGCAGTGCGGTAGGCCTGCGGGATGTACGGTTTGGGCTCGGGCAGCGGCGCGATCACGGTACGCGCCTGGGCGCGTTGCTGGGTGATCCAGTCCTGGACGGATGGGGAGGGGGTGTCGCTGCAGGCGACGAGCAGCAGGCTCAGTCCGCCGCCGGCCAGGGCAAGGTGCAGGCGCTTCATCGGGGGCGCGCTCCAGAGGCGGCGGCGGTGGGGCCGCTGGCCTTGCGCTGCGCGTTGATTTCTTCGGGATCGAGGTAGCGGAAGGTCTTGGCGGTCGCCTCCAACACGAGACCGCCCTCGCGCGCAGGCGTGAGCGTGAGGTTGCTCAGGGTGACGATGCGCGAGAGGTGGGCGATGTCGGCGGCGAAGGCGCCCACATCGTGGTAGCGGCCGGTGACCTTGAGCGCGATGGGCAGCTCGGCGTAGTAGGTTTTGACCGAGACCTGGCCGGGCCGAAACAAATCGAAATGCAGGCTGCGCCCCAGCCCCGCCTGGTTGATGTCGGAGAGCAAGGCATCCATTTCAGACCGGCCGGGTAACTGCTTTTCCAACTGGGCCACTTGCTGCTGCACCTGTTCCCGCTGGCGTTTCAAGCCCTCGAGATTGAGGGCCTGGGGCAGCTTGCGCAGGAAGTCGGCCTGCAGGCGCGCCTCCTGTTCGCGCTCGGACTGCAACTCGACAG
>JBIKUT010000053.1:0-9194 GCA_044347465.1 Ramlibacter sp. | reverse complement strand
TGGTGATCCTGGCGGCGGTGCCGCAAATGGGGATTTATCCCATCCTCGCCCAGCGATACGGCCACGACGGTCTGGCCGCATCCGCACAATTGGCGACGACCGTGGCGTCCTTTGTGACGCTCAATGCACTGCTCTGGATCCTGCGGCCCGGGAGCTGACACACGGTCAACCGGCAACAATAGGCTTCTCAGACCCTTCCCCTACAGACATCCGACATGATCGCAAGGAGACAACGCCCATGAAACTTGCCAGCCTCCGCGACACGAGCCGTGACGGCACGCTGATCGTCGTCAGTCGCGATCTGACCCGCGCCGTTCAGGTGCCTTCCATCGCCAAGACCTTGCAGCAGGCCATTGAGCAGTGGGACCGCGTGCGCCCTTTGCTGCAGGACGTGTCGGACGCGCTCAATCGCCAGGAACGCAGCGACGCCTTCGCCTTGGACCCCGAGGCGCTGGCCAGCCCGTTTCCGCGCGCCTTCCAGTTCCTGGACGGCTCGGTGTACCTGCACCACATGGAGAAGGCGCGCAAGGCACGCGGCGCCGAGATGCCACCCAATTACAAGACCGAGCCCCTGATGTACCAGGGGCTGTCGGACCGCTTCATCGGCCCGCGCGAGCCGATGCGGATCCCCGATGAATCGCTGGGCCTGGACTACGAGGCCGAACTGGCGGTGGTGGTGGACGATGTCCCCATGGGAACGCCCGCCAGTGAGGCTGGCCGTCACATCAAGCTGCTGATGCTTTTGAACGACTACACCTTGCGCACGCTCACGCGCACCGAGTTGCCCAAGGGCTTTGGCTTCATGCAAGCCAAACCCACCAGCGCGTTCTCGCCGGTGGCGGTGACACTCGACGAAGTCGGCGCGGCCTGGGATGGCGAAAAACTAGACCGGCCGATTTTGTCGTCGATCAATGGCCAGGCCGTGGGCCGCGCCAACACCGGGCGCGACATGTTTTTCACCTACCCCACACTGATCGCCCATGCCGCGCGCACACGCTCGCTCGGTGCCGGCACCATCATCGGCGCTGGCGCGGTGTCCAATCTAGATCCGCAGACAGGCCATGCCTGCTTGGCGGAAAAACGGGCCGACGAGGAGTTGCGTGATGGCAAGGCCACGACGCCCTGGCTGAAGTTTGGCGATCGGGTTCGTATCGATATGCTGGATGCCAGCGGCGCGTCCATTTTTGGCGCCATCGATAATCTGGTCGCCCCCGGTTGATAGGTCCCGATCCTTGCGCTTTTGAACCAGGAGACCCGATGCTTTGCAAGAAACTGCACCACGCCGCCTTCCGATGCCGTGACGCCCGCGAGACCGTGGCGTTCTACACCGGCGTCCTGGGCCTGAAGTTCTCCCATGCCATGGGAGAAGACCACGTGCCCTCGACCGGCAAGTACAGCCCGCATATTCATATCTTTTTCGAGATGGAAGACGGCAGCAACATTGCCTTCTTCGAGTGCCCCCAGGACCAGGGCGAAGCCTCGGGCCGCGATCCTCAGACGCCCAACTGGATCCAGCACTTTGCCTTCGAGGTGCAGGACTTGCCGACGCTGATGCAAGCTAAGAAAAAGCTAGAGGATCAGGGCGTGCAGGTGGTGGGCCCCACCAACCACGACGACTTCATCACCTCGATTTATTTCTTC
Source organism: Ramlibacter sp. (assembly GCA_044347465.1). GTDB lineage: Bacteria > Pseudomonadota > Gammaproteobacteria > Burkholderiales > Burkholderiaceae_C > Ramlibacter. The sequence goes on along the minus strand of JBIKUT010000053.1, from coordinate 7,553 downwards.
GACCCGTCGGGGCACCGGCTCGAACTCACCGTACGCACCTGCCGCGACCCGGTACGGATGCAGCAGTTCGTGGACGAGGCGCCCCAGGTGCTGGCCGTGTGGGACCAGACGCACGATTGGTCGCAGCGGCACACGGTCTTCGGCGGTGCCACCGGTTACCAGCGCGCCAAAGACTGAACGCCTCGCCCCCTCAAGCAAAAAAAAGGAGACACCATGATTCGTCGCATCTTGCAAACCCTCACCCTGGCCGCGTTCTCCACGCTGGCTGCGGCGCAGGCCTACCCCGACAAACCCATCACCCTGGTTCAGGGCTTCGCGGCGGGCGGCAATGCGGACACCATCGCCCGCATCGTCGCCCAGGGCCTGGCGCGCGAGTTGGGTCAGTCGGTGGTGGTCGAGGCCAAGACCGGTGCGGGCGGCAACGTCGCCAGTGCCGCCGTCGCGCGCACCCGGGCCGACGGCTACACGCTGATCCTGTTGACGGGCGGGCATGCGGTCTCGGCCGCCATGTACAAGACGCTGGCCTTTGATCCCGTTGAGGACTTCGACTGGATCTCGATGGTCACGCGCTTTCCCTTCGTGCTGGCCACGGCGCAAGACAGCCCCTACAAGAGCATTGCGGATGTCGTGCGTGCCGCCAAGGCGGCCCCGGGCACGGTGTCCTACAGCTCGGTGGGCATCGGCTCCACCCAGCACCTGTCAGGCGAGTTGATGCAGTCGATGGCGGGCGTTCAGCTCAATCACATTCCCTATCGCGGCGGCGCCGCGCCCTTGCAGGATGTCATGGCACGTCGGGTGGACCTGATGTTCGATTCGGTCACCGTGACCAAGGCGCAAGTGGAGGGCGGCAAGCTGCGCGCGCTGGGTGTGACGTCTCAGGATCGATCCCCCTTCATGCCGGGTGTCGCGCCAGTGCGCGAATCCATCCCAGGCTTTGAGGTCACCTCCTGGACCGCGCTGGCCGCGCCCAAGGGCTTGCCCGCAGCGGTCGCCGAGCGGATTCGCGCGGCCACCTTCAAAGTGCTGTCCGATCCCGCGATCGTCAAGCAATTGGAGGGAACGGGCGGCCAGACCAGCCCCTCGATCAACGGCCTGGAGATGAAGCAATACGCGCAGTCGCAAGTGGGCAAGTGGAAGCAGGTGGTGCGCGACGCCAACATTCCGCAGCAATGAGCCTGCGTCCTTCAGGCCGCTTTCACGCCTGAAGGACTTGCCGCGCGGTCTCGCGTATCAGCGCCAGGGTCGATTGCTGCGTCAGCGTCGTGGGCCGCTGCGAACTCACCGCCATGGACAGTCGGCTGCGAAGCGGTGGCTTGCCGGTCGCTCGCATGGTGAACGCCTCGGGCCGGCCCGAAGCCTTGATGGCGTTGGCGGAGAGCACGGCGTTGCCGGCGCCCTCGGCCACCAGCTCCAAGATGGCCGCCACGCCATCGATCTCCATCGCGATGGTGGGGCGCAGGCCCTGACGGGCCAACTCGGCCTCGACCTGCATGCGAATGGCGTTGGGTCGGCTCGGGATCACCAAGGGGGCTTTCGCGAGTTCCTGGAGCGACAGCGGCGAGCTGGCCGTCTTCCTGCCCCGCGCCCGGGCCTGGACCAGGTACAGATCTTCCTCGAGCAGTGGCGTCAGTTCGACGTCGGGGGAGGGGACCGCGTTATAGAGCAGGGCGATGTCCAGGCGCCCGCTGACCAGCGATTCGTGCATGGCGCTGGACAGCGCCTCGGTGATGGACAAGGTGGCCTCGGGCATCTCGCGCCGGAAGGCATGAATCAGAGGCACGGCCATCAGCCGAGCGATGCTGGGCGGCAGGCCGACCGCCACACGCCCCGCCAGAGCGCCGCGCACCCGACCGAGTTCCTCGCGCGCGCGCTCGACCTGATGCAAGATGCCGCGCCCGTGTTCCAGCAGCAACTTGCCGGCCTCGGTGGGCACCGCGCCCCGCCCGTTTCTGACCAGCAGGTTTTGCCGCAACTCCACCTCGAGCAGGCGCACTTGGCGGCTCAAGGCGGGCTGGGCCACGTCCAGGGCCGCAGACGCCCGGGTGAAGCTGCCCAGCTCGGCCACACGGACGAAGTATTCGATCTGTTTGAGGTCCATGGATCCTGAATTTGGGAATAGATCGGAATTGATTATGCCGGTATGGCATAGCGGGCAGTCCGCCTTCGACGCGCCAGAAAACTGCGAATGTCCTGCCGGAACGACGGCGCTTGCCCGGGTTACTCAGCGGGGATCTTTGGGAGACGCGCATGAACCTGACAAGCAGCAGCACACCTTTTTCGTCGAGCAGCACGAGTTCCGGCGCGAGCTCCTCAACCACGGGCAACGCAGGGAACGCTCTGTCGACAGACCCCGCCAAGTTGGGCGAATTTGAACGCGTGCTCACAGAGCTCCAAGCGAACGACGCGGCCTACGCCAAGGCGAGCGAATTGCTCGATCCGGACTCTGTCCCTTCTCAGAAGTTGCTCGCATTCGAATCGGACCGCGCGGCCTACCTGACGGCGCGCACCTTCAGCGTGTACTCAGACTCTGCAGAGCAGGCGGCTCGTGCGGCGTGGCTGCAGATGCAGGCGTCTCACGCCGCCATGATCCAGTGGGTGGACGCGTCGATCCCGCCCACACTGCGCCCCGACTTTGTCGAGATCCTTGCTTTGACGCCGCCGCCTGCCGAACTGATCGTGGGCGGTATCCGTCGGCCCTTGTCTGTGTCGCAGCCTTTCGTATCTGACCCGACCATCGCCCACCTCACCGCAGCCGAACTGAGCCTGGATCAGGTTCGCGCCCTCAGCGGGTCGACCCTGGCCAGCCTCGGGTCTGTCGTCGCCAGCTTTTCCGATGCTGCGCTGGCGGCCTTGTCCGTCGAGCAGGCTGCGTCACTGACTGCGCAGCAGGTCACGGCCTTGGGTCGTCGGCTGGCGAAACTGAACCCGTCGGCCGTCGACGCGGTGCTCCAGCGCCGACTCGGATCCATCACCCCGCAGGGAATCGCCGAATTGAAGCGCGTGTATCCCGACTTGCTGGATCAGGTGCTGTCTAGCCTGAAGGAAGCTGCGCTGAGGAGTCTGAGCAGTGAGCAGATCGGTAGCGCGAATCTCAATGCCCTGACCCTCGAGCAACTGGGCTGGCTCTCAGCGAGTCAGCTCAGTGGCGTGAGCACGGCCCAGATCGAGTCCTTGATGCCTGCGGACAAGGTCCAGGCGCTGGGCACCGGTATCTCCGGTCTGTCTGCGGATGCGGTCAGCGGTTTGCGGTTGAACCTGCTGACCTCGACGCAGCTGTCGGCGCTCACCGCCCCGCAATTGTCTGGGGTGACGCCCGCGCAGCTCACGCTGCTGACCGACGCGCAGGTGCGCGATCTCGGGGATGACCTGTCGGGTCTGTCGTCCACCGCGCTGGGTGCCCTGACGGCGAACCAAGTCATGCGGGTCACCGCCAGCCAGGTCACGGCCCTCAAGGACAAGATTGCCAGCCTGAGCGTGGAGGCGATCCAACCGCTGTTGCCGACCCGGCTCGCTGCGGTGCCGCGCGAGGGCATCGCCGCCTTGGTCAGGACTCGCTTGTCCACGGTCGCCAATGCCACGATCGCCAACTGGAGTCCCGGGGGCTCACGGCCAGCGACTGGGGGAGTCTGGGCAATTGGGTGGGGAGCTTGAGTCGGTCGGCGCTGGAAGCCCTGACTCCGGAGCAAATGAGTGGCATCAGCCTGAACGCCTTGAGTGACGCGCAGCTGGACTTGCTGTCACAGCCCCAGCTGGGTGGCGTGACAAAGTCGCAGGTCGCATCCCTGATCACAGCGACCAAAGTGACGGCGTTGGGGTCGGACATTGCGACTCTGCCGCCAGATGCGATCAGCGGACTGCGGCTGGAGCTGCTGTCGGCCCACCAGCGGTCTGCGCTCACCCCCTTATCGCTCTCGAAAGTGACCCGCCACCAGGTCGCCCCCCTGACAGCCGCGCAGGTGCGTGATTTCGGGGTGATCCTCGGCCGCTTGCCCGCCGCAGCGATCGCGGGCTTGACAGCCGCTCAGGTTCAATCGATGACGGAAGCCCAGGTCACTGCCCTGGACGACAAGGTCGCAGACCTGCACCCATCGGCCTTCTCCGCCTGGTTTCCTGGAGTCGGCACCCGGTTTGATGCCGTCACGGCGGGAGGTGTTGCCGCGCTTCTCAGGGTCCGACCCTCCGAGCTGACCGAGCAGCGGGTACGCAATTTGAAACCTGCCCAGATCCGAGGCCTGACCGCCGACGATCTGAATCGCCTGGGCGACCAGGCGCAGTTTCTGAGAGAATCCGCGCTCCAGACCATCCCACGCAACGCCATCAGCGGCCTGAAATTCAGCGCCCTGGGCGCCTCGCAGATCGGATGGCTGACCCAGGACCAGCTGCGAGGGCTGACTCGGTCTCAGACCGCCTCGGTCAACGCCTCGACGCCCCTGGAGTCCATACTGGGCGACAAAGTGTCGGTTCTCAGCGCAGACGCGATCAGTGGCCTGCGCCTGGAGCGCTTGAGCCCCCAGCAGCTGGTGGCACTCACGCCGTACCAACTGGCGATCGTGACCCCCGATCAGGCCACGCAGCTCACGCCCGAGCAGGTGCGCGATCTCGGCAACGACGTTGCCGGCTTACCTACCGACGCCTTGGGCGTGTTGCTCGCGAGCCATGTCAACTTGATGACCGAATCACAGGTTCTCGCGCTCGGTAACAAGATCTCATCTCTCTCGTTCAGCGCAACGAATTGGCTGCTGGGACGTCTGCCCACACTTTTGGAAAAGCTCGACCTGAGCCTGCTCCACCCAGGCGTGTTGGCGACCGACAAGATCTCTGCCAGCCGGATCCAAAGCCTCAACGCCGAAACGATCGCCCGACTCTCGCCCGATCATCTGGCGTCCTTGGGCGCGCGGATCCGGCTGTTGAGGCCCAGCCTGATGACGGCCATCACCCCGCAGCAGCTGGGCAGAGCCAACCTCGCCGACATGACCGAGCGGCAGCTGTCCTTATTGACCGCGCCCCAGCTGGCACAGGTCACCGGCGCCCAGATGGGTGCGTTATCGCGTAGCCAGCTGCAGGCGCTCGGTCTTCGGGTCTCGGGCATCCCGGGTCCAGCGATCAAGACGCTGAACCTGTCCGACCTGAGCCTGAGTCAGCTCGCAGTTCTGGGGCCTGCGCACCTGGAGCAGGTTTCTTCCGCTCAGATCCAAGCCCTCGATGGGCGGCAGATCAACGCGCTGGGCGCGGACGTCGTTGCGCTGCCCGAGGCGGCCCTGGCCGCCCTGACGCCGTCCCAGGTGAGCGCCTTGACGCGGGCGCAGGTGAGGGCCTTGGGCGCTAAAGTGGCTTCTCTCTCTGCCGCGGCGTTACGCGTCGTGCCGCTGGGTCCCATCAGCCTCGACGGCCTGTCTGCGATGCGGCCCGAGCAGGTGGCGACGCTCTCTTTGCGCGCCTTGAGTACGGAGCAACTGGCTGCGCTGGGCGCGCCCCAGCTGTCTCGGGTGTCGCCCGCCGAAGTTCGCCCGCTCTCCGGCATGCAGCTGCGGGCGCTGGGCGTCAGTGTCTCGGGTCTGTCCGCGCAAGCGCTCGCGGTGCTTCCCCTTCACGCCCTGACGTCCGACCAGCGCCTGGCGCTCAAGGCCGCACAGTTGTCGGCCGTCACGCCCGAGCAGGTCCGAGCGCTCAGCGCGAACCAGCTGACCGAGTTGGGTGCCAACATCGCTGGCTTGTCTGCGGGGGCGGTGGGGGCTCTGAGTGCCGTCCAGGCGGCCGGCCTGCGGCCTGTGCAGATCACCGCACTGGATCAGAAAGTCGCGCAGCTATCGCTGCAGGCGCTCTTGGCCTTGGGGGTCGACGCAATACGGGCCATCTCGCCCAGTGGCATTGGGGCCTTGAGCCTGGCGCAGGTCCAAGCGCTCAGCGCCGCGCAAGTGGCGGCCCTGACGGACCCGCAGGTTGGCGCGTTGACGCCCGATCAGGTCGGTGCCCTGGGGTCAGACGTCAAATCCCTGAGCCCGTCGGCGCTCCAGCAGTTGACTGGCGCGCAGCTTTCTGGCGCGCAGCTGAGCGCCCTGAGCATCGGCCAATTGGCGGCGCTGGAGGCCGCGCAGCTGACCCAGATCACGGTGGCGCAGGCGGCCTCCTTGAGCGCCGCGCAAGTGCAGGCACTAGGGGCCCGTATTTCCAGCATGCCCGCCGACGCCGCGGCGGCCCTCAACCTGGCCGCGCTCTTGGCCTGATCGACTCAAGGACGCTGCCATGTTCCAGCCCGAAGCCCCGGATGCCGCTGCGTTCGATGCCCGCCTGAGCTGTCGCGCCCGCGTCGAGAGCCTCTTGGCGTTCCTCCGGCATCAGCGGGCGGGCCTCGTGACCCGTCAACAGGCGCTGCAAGGTGAGCTGAGCCAGGCCGGCTTACACACCCCCGAGGCAGTTCGGCTCGACTGCGAGGGTCTGAGCGCCAGCGAGCGCGAGGCCTCGACGCATGGGGCGGGAAGTGGGCAGCCCGAGGGGGAACCACCGACCTGGCGGCCCCGGCGTTTCCGCCAGATGCTCTGACCCCTGCGGGGCGGTCTCGCAGGGCTCTTTGGGGTTCCGCCCTTGGGTGCATAGCCAGGCCTGACTTATGCCAATTGAGCATAGCTGCTAGAGGGCGGTAGCGCTTCCTTTGCCTGCGCAGACCCACCAGAATCCGCAGGATGGCCTCCCCCGCAGTACCCACCCCGCCGCCCCTGCGCGGCATCTCCTCCATGGCCACCCGTCAGCTCCTGGCGGAGCTGACCCAGGCCTGGCAGGCTCGCAGTGGCCGGGCCGTGGCGATCGAATCCGTGGGCGGTGTCGACGCCGCCAAGCGCGTGCAGGCTGGCGAGGCCTTTGATGTGGTCGTCCTGGCCAGCGACGCCATCGACAAGCTCATGGCGGCGGGCTGCCTGGAGTCGGGCTCGAAAGTTGACCTGGTCCGATCCGGCACCTCCGTGGCCGTGCCCGCAGGCGCGCCGCTGCCCGACATTTCCTCGGAGGACGCCGTGCGCGCCGCGGTACTGGCCGCGCCCACGCTGGGGTACTCCACCGGCCCCAGTGGCGTGGCCTTGGCCAAGCTCTTTGAGCGCTGGGGCATCGCCGAGCAGGTCCAGCCCCGCATCGTCACCCCGCCGCCGGGTACGCCCGTGGGCGCGTTGATCGCCAAGGGGGAGGTGGCCCTGGGCTTTCAGCAACTGAGCGAGCTGATTCACGTCACCGGCATCACCGTCGTCGGGCCACTGCCCGAGGCCATCGCCATCGACACCGTGTTTTCTGGCGCCGTCTGCAAGGGAACGGCCCGGGCCGACGACGTGCGCGCGCTGCTGGCCTTCATGGCCTCGCCCGAGACTGCATCCGCCAAGCGCGAGCAGGGCATGCAAGCCCTCTGACCCGATTCACAAGAAAGACCTCTGACATGAGCCTCATCATCGATTGCCACGGCCACTTCACCACCGCGCCCAAGGCGCTGGAAGATTGGCGCAACAAACAGATCGCCGGCATCAAGGATCCGTCCGTGATGCCCAAAGTGGCAGACCTCAAGATCAGCGACG
>JBIKUT010000052.1:0-9228 GCA_044347465.1 Ramlibacter sp. | reverse complement strand
GCGCGTGGCCTGGCACCAGGGCATGAACAGCGCGATGGCCGCGCCTGCGGCCAGGCCGGTCAACTCGAAGTCGCCGACCAGCGTGGTGCCGGTGGTGTTACGCCCGATCAGGCTGGCGCACGTGATGAGGGTGATGATCGTGAGGAGCACGCCCGCGAGGACAGCGCACAGCCTGGCCAGTTGTTCCAACAGCTTCACGCGGCGCTCCTGTGTGGGTGGCGGACTCAGTCGGCGAGTCAGACCGCGCCCACGTTGACGGTGATCGGCGTGAGCCCGTCGACATGACCGACCATCTGGTCCCCGGTCACCACTGCGGCCACGCCCTCGGGCGTGCCGGTGTAGATCAGGTCGCCCGCTTGCAGGTCCCAGGCCGCCGACAGGTGCTCAATGGTCTCGGCGATGTTCCAGATCAACTTGGCGACGTTGCTGCGTTGGCGGTCTTGGCCATTGACCTGCAGCCACAAGGCGGCCTGCTCGATGGCGCCGGCCTGAGCTGCGGGCGTGATCGGCCCGATCGGGGCCGAGTGGTCGAAGGACTTGCCGATCTCCCAGGGGCGACCCTGCTTTTTCATCTCGCCTTGCAGATCGCGGCGGGTCATGTCCAGGCCCACCGCGTAACCGAAGATGTGCTTGAAGGCGTCGGCGGCCCGGATGTTGCGCCCACCGGTGGCCAGGGCCACCACCAGCTCGATCTCGTGGTGCAGGTTTTTCGTCTGGCGGGGGTAGGGGATGGAGCCGGTCTGGCCTGCGTCGATCACCACCACGGCGTCGGTCGGCTTCAAGAAGAAGAAGGGCGGCTCGCGGCCGGTAAAGCCCATTTCCTTGGCATGTTCTTCGTAGTTACGCCCGACGCAATAGACACGGGCCACAGGAAAGCGTTCGGCGCGGCCCACAACGGGCACCGACACCACAGCGGGCGGGGGAAACACGAAACTCATGACAACCTTTCTTTTTTTCTTCGGGCAGGGCGCGAGGCCAGCCGGTGCGAGACTGTACTGGATCGGCCCGTTGGCCCCGACTGGCGGTTTATGCTTGCCGGATGAAGCTGTACAACTACTTCCGATCCTCCGCCTCGTTCCGCGTACGCATCGCCCTGGCGCTCAAGGGCCTGCCCTATGAATACGTGCCGGTGCACCTGGTCAAGGGCGAGCACAAGCAGCCGGCCTACCAGGCGATCGCCCCGGCCGGCCTGGTGCCGACCCTGGCGCTGGACGACGGCGAGCGGCTGTCGCAGTCCCTGGCCATCATCGAATACCTCGACGAGGTGCATCCGCAGCCGCCCCTGCTGCCCCCGGATGCCCTGGGGCGCGCGCGGGTGCGCGCGCTGGCGCAATCCATTGCCTGCGAGATCCACCCGATCAACAACCTGCGCGTGCTCAAGTACCTGGTGCGTGACCTGAAGGTCGACGAAGAAGCCAAGAACACCTGGTACCGGCATTGGGTGCGCTCCGGCCTGGAGGCCTTCGAGCGCGAACTGGCCCAGTACCCTGCGGGCCGCTATTGCTATGGCGACACGCCCACGCTGGCCGACTGCGTGCTGGTGCCGCAGATCTTCAACGGCCAGCGATTCAACGTCGACTTCTCGGGCCTGACCCGCACCCTGGCCGTCTTCGAGGCCTGCATGGCGCTGCCGGCCTTCCAGCAGGCACAGCCTTCGAGCTGCCCCGACAACGAAGCCTGACCATGCAGGTGCTGGTGCCGCAGTGGCCGGTGGGCGAGGGGGTGCGCGCCGTGTGCAGCACGCGCGAGGGCGGCGTCTCGGCGGCGCCCTGGCACAGCCTGAACCTGGGTGACCATGTGGGCGACGACCCCGTGGCGGTCGCCGCCAACCGCGCGCGCTACGCGCAGCACCTGGGCGTGCGCCCGGTGTTCCTGCACCAGGTCCATGGCGCGGACACCCTCGAGCTCGCTCCCACCACCCCCGACGGCCTGCAGGCCGATGCCTGCCACACCCAGGCCCGGGGTGTGGCCTGCACCATCATGGTGGCGGACTGCCTGCCGGTGCTGCTGGCCGATACACGTGGCGGGCGCGTCGGTGCGGCCCATGCGGGCTGGCGGGGCTTGTTGGGGCAGGGCGGGCACGGTGTGCTCGAGTCGGTGATGCAGCCTCTGGATGCGGCCCACACCCAGGCTTGGCTGGGGCCCTGCATCGGCCCGGGTGCCTTCGAGGTGGGGGAGGAGGTTCGGGCTGCCTACGCGGCGCACGATGCCGCCTGCGCGGCGTTCTTCAGGCCGGCCTCACCGGGCAAGTGGCTGGCGGATCTGCCGGGCCTGGCGCGCCAGCGCCTGCTGGCCCTGGGCCTGGCGCCGGATCGCCTTCATGGCAATGACGGCAGCGCCCCCTGGTGCACCGTCACCCAGTCCTCAAGGTTCTTTTCGCACCGGCGCGACCGCGTCAGCGGCCGCATCGCGGCCAGCATCTGGCTGCGCTGAGGCGGGCGCGCCCGTCTGTCCGGCCTGAGCGGCTTGGGCCGCCAGTGCGGCTTCTTGCGCTTTCAGGGCCCGTTTGCGCGCGGGCGTACCCAGCAGGTACATCACCAACGCGGTCGGGGCCAGGCCATATAGGAGAAAAGTGAACACAGCGCCCAAGATCGAGCCATTGCTGGCGCTGGCCTCGGCGACAGCCATCATGAGCGCGACATAGAGCCAGCCGATTGCGATGAGGTACATGGGAATGTGTGTCGCCGCGCGTGGATCCCCTAGTGCTAATGGGATACTTCATGCTTTGCGCGAATTTCAGGGCAGGAGCCAAGCACCATGGATTCTCAAGCAGATTGGACGAAGGTCGCCGGCCAGTTCCAGCAAAACCTCGGAGAGGGCTGGAAAAAGGCCTTGGAATCCTTCCAGGCCATGAGTGGCGGCACCCCGGGTGCATCGAGCGGCCTGCTGCCTGCGATGGGCTTTTCCAACGACAAGTTGCAGGCCCTGCAAGAGGCCTATGTGCGCGAGGCCACCGAGTTGTGGAACAGGGGCCTGAACGCCAACCCTGGCGCCGCCGACCGCCGCTTCGCGGGCGATGCCTGGTCGCACAACCCGATGTCCGCGTTCTCTGCGTCGGTCTACTTGCTCAATGCCCGCACGCTGCTGGGGCTGGTCGAGGCCACCGAGGCCGACGAAAAGACCAAGACGCGTCTGCGCTTCGCGGTCGAACAGTGGCTGGCGGCGTCTGCACCCAGCAACTTCCTGGCGCTCAATGCCGACGCCCAGAAGAAAGCCCTGGACACCCATGGCGAGAGCATCGCGCGCGGCCTGCAAAACATGTGGAAGGACATCCAGCAGGGCCATCTGTCCATGACCGACGAGAGCGTGTTCGAGGTCGGGCACAACGTCGGTACCAGTGAGGGCGCAGTCGTCTTCGAAAACGAGCTGTTCCAACTGATCGAATACAAACCCAGCACGGCCAAGGTCTATGAGCGGCCCTTCCTGATCGTGCCGCCTTGCATCAACAAGTTCTACATCCTCGATCTGCAACCCGAGAACTCCTTTGTGCGTCACCTGGTGGACCAGGGGCACCGCACCTTCCTCGTGAGCTGGCGCAACCCGGATGAATCCATGCGCAACGTCACCTGGGACGACTACATCGGCGAGGGCGCGATCCGCGCCATCGAGACCGTCCAGGCGATTGCCAAGGCCAAGGAGATCAACGCCCTGGGCTTTTGCGTGGGCGGCACCATCCTGGGCACCGCGCTGGGCGTGCTGGCCGCGCGCGGCCACGAGCCGGTGGCCTCGGTCACCTTGCTCACCACCTTCCTGGACTTCAGCGACACCGGCATCCTCGATGTCTTCATCGACGAACAATTCGTCAAATTCCGCGAGCAGCAGATGGCCCAGGGCGGTTTGCTCAAAGGGCAAGACCTGGCCTCCACCTTCAGCTTCTTGCGCCCCAACGAACTGGTCTGGAACTACGTGGTGGGCAACTACCTCAAGGGCGAGACCCCGCCGCCCTTTGACCTCCTGTACTGGAACAGCGACTCCACCAACCTGCCGGGCCCCATGTACGCCTGGTACCTGCGCAACACCTACTTCGAGAACAACCTGGTCAAGCCGGGCAAGGCCACGGTGTGCGGCGAAAAAATCGACCTGCGCAAGGTCGACATCCCGGCCTACATCTACGGCTCGCGCGAAGACCATATCGTGCCGATTGGCGGTGCCTATGCCAGCGTGCAGCACCTGCCTGGGCCCAAGCGTTTCGTGATGGGCGCATCAGGTCATATTGCCGGCGTGATCAACCCACCGGCCAAGAACAAGCGCTCTTACTGGACCAACGCCAAGCTGCCCCCCACCCATGAGGCCTGGCTGGCCGGTGCCAAGGAGCACCCGGGCAGCTGGTGGACCGACTGGTACGCCTGGCTCAAACCCCTGGCGGGCAAGCAGGTGGCGGCGCCCAAGACCTACGGCAGCACGAAGTACAAGGCCATCGAGCCCGCGCCCGGCCGCTACGTCAAGGCCAGGGCCTGAGATTCATTCAACAGGAGTAGACCCCCATGGAAGACATCGTCATCGTCTCGGCGGCCCGTACCGCCGTTGGCAAGTTCGGCGGCTCGCTGGCCAAGGTCGCCGCGCCCGATCTGGGCGCCACCGTGATCCGCGAGGCGATTGCCCGCGCCCGGCTGGATCCGGCGCACATTGGTGAAGTGATCATGGGCCAGGTGCTCGCCGCCGGTTCGGGTCAGAACCCGGCGCGCCAGGCCCTGATGAAGGCCGGAGTGCCCCAGGAAGTGCCGGGCCTGACCATCAACGCCGTGTGCGGCTCGGGCCTGAAGGCCGTGATGCTGGCGGCCCAGTCCATCGCTTACGGTGACAGCGAAATCGTGGTGGCCGGCGGGCAAGAGAACATGAGCGCTTCGCCCCATGTCCTCATGGGCTCGCGTGACGGCCAGCGCATGGGCGACTGGAAGATGGTCGACTCCATGATCGTCGATGGCCTGTGGGACGTCTACAACCAGTACCACATGGGCATCACCGCCGAGAACGTGGCCAAGGCCCATGGCATCACCCGTGACATGCAAGACGCCTTGGCCCTGGCCAGCCAGCAAAAGGCCGCCGCGGCCCAAGACGCCGGCAAGTTCAAGGACGAAATCGTCGGCGTGAGCATTCCTCAGCGCAAAGGCGATCCGCTCGTTTTCGACGCCGACGAATTCATCAACAAGAAGACCAGCGGTGAAGCCCTCGCGGGCCTGCGTCCGGCCTTCGACAAGGCCGGCTCGGTCACCGCAGGCAATGCCTCGGGCATCAACGACGGCGCCGCTGCCGTGGTCGTCATGAGCGCGCGCAAGGCGGCGGCATTGGGTCTGAAGCCCTTGGCGCGCATCGCCGCCTTCGGCACCTCGGGGCTGGATCCGGCCACCATGGGCATGGGGCCCGTGCCGGCCTCGCGCAAGGCCTTGGAGCGCGCCGGCTGGAAGGCCCAGGACGTCGATCTGTTCGAGCTCAATGAGGCCTTCGCGGCCCAGGCCTGCGCCGTCAATAAGGCGCTGGACATCGACCCGGCTCGCGTCAACGTCAACGGCGGCGCCATCGCCATCGGCCACCCCATCGGCGCCTCGGGCTGCCGCATCCTGGTCACCCTGCTGCACGAGATGCAGCGGCGCCAGGCGAACAAGGGCTTGGCTGCGCTGTGTATCGGCGGCGGCATGGGGGTTTCCCTCGCTGTTGAACGCGCCTGAGCGGCGTACAAAGATCTAACCCCACCCCAGTGACCCTTCAAGGAGAGAACCCATGAGTCAAAAAAATGCGTACGTGACCGGCGGTATGGGCGGCATCGGCACCGCCATCTGCCAGCGCCTGCACCGTGAAGGTTTCAAGGTCATCGCCGGCTGCGGGCCCACGCGTGACTACAGCAAGTGGCTCGCCGAGCAAAAAGAGAAGGGCTACACCTTCTACGCCTCGGTCGGCAATGTGGGCGACTGGAATTCGACTGTCGAAGCCTTCACCCAGGCCAAGAACGAACATGGCGCCATCGACGTGCTGGTGAACAACGCTGGCATCACCCGCGACCGCATGTTCATCAAGATGACGCGCGAAGACTGGGACGCCGTCATCGAGACCAACCTGAACTCCATGTTCAACGTGACCAAGCAGGTCGTGGGCGACATGGTCGAAAAAGGCTGGGGCCGCATCATCAACATCAGCTCGGTCAACGGCGAAAAAGGCCAGGCCGGCCAGACCAACTACTCGGCGGCCAAGGCCGGCATGCACGGCTTCACGATGGCGCTGGCACAAGAACTGGCCAACAAGGGTGTGACGGTCAACACCGTCAGCCCCGGCTACATCGGCACCGACATGGTCAAGGCCATTCGCGAAGACGTGCTGCAAAAGATCGTGGGCACCATCCCGGTCAAGCGCCTGGGCCAGCCCGAAGAGATCGCCTCCATCATCGCCTGGCTGGCCTCCGACGAAGGCGGCTATTCCACGGGGGCCGACTTCTCGGTCAACGGCGGCCTGCATATGGGCTAAGAGGCAGGCCTGCGCGGACCGCGTACAGTGCGGTCCGTGCAGTCTGTCTCCCCCTCATCTTCCCCGGTCCCGCCCCCCGTGGCGGCGCCCTGGCGCCTGTCGGTCGCGCCCATGATGGACTGGACCGACCGGCATTGCCGCTATTTCCATCGCCTCTTGTCTCAGCACACCCGCCTGTACACCGAGATGGTGACCACCGGCGCGCTGCTGCATGGCGATGTGCCCCGGCACCTGGATTTCAACGCCGAAGAACATCCGGTGGCCTTGCAACTGGGGGGTAGCGACCCGGCCGATTTGGCTCGTGCCGCGCGTCTGGGCGCGCAGTGGGGGTACGACGAGATCAACCTCAATTGCGGCTGCCCCAGCGACCGGGTGCAGCGCGGGGCGTTTGGCGCCTGCCTCATGGCCGAGCCTCGGTTGGTGGCCGATGGCGTCAAAGCCATGGTCGATGGGGTGTCGGTGCCGGTCACCGTCAAGCACCGTATCGGCATTGACCGCAGCGAGAGCTACGACTTTGTGCGCGATTTTGTGGGCACGGTGGCCGAGGCCGGCTGCCAAGTGTTCATCGTGCACGCGCGCAATGCCTGGCTGCAGGGTCTGAGCCCCAAGGAAAACCGCGAGGTACCGCCCCTGCGCTACGAGGTGGTGCAGCGTTTGAAGCAGGAGTTTCCGCATCTGGTGATCGCGGTCAATGGCGGCATCACCCAGGCGGCGCAGGTGCAGGATCATCTGCAGTCGGTGGACGGCGTGATGATCGGGCGTGAGGCCTATCACAACCCCTGGTGGCTGGCGTCCTGGGATAGCGCCTTCTTCGGCGCGCCCGATCGGGGTCTGACCCGCGAGGGCGTGGAAGCCGCAATGGTGGATTACATGGAACGCGAGGCGGCCGCCCACGGGACGCCCTGGTATGCCATCGCGCGGCACATGCTCGGGCTTTACAACGGCCTGCCTGGCGCGCGACGCTGGCGGCAGGTCTGGAGCGACCACCGGCTCAAGCAGCTGCCCGCCCGCGAGGTGGCGCAGCGGGCGCGGCGCCAGGAGGCGCACGCCTGAACGCCCCGTTGCAGTGAAGGCGCGCCTCAAAATCGACGCAGGGGTCACTCGGGAATTCTCTGGGCCGCGGTCAGGGTTCGAGGGGGTCGCGTAAACTCGCGCCTCTGCGGTCTGACCCGGCACTCGGTGAGGTGGCACGGCGGTCAGCGCTGACGTTTTTCGAAATTCCCGGAGATCTGATGTCCAAGACTGCCAAGGCCGCTTTCAACTGGGCCGACCCCCTGCTGCTCGATTCGCAACTGAGCGACGACGAGCGCGCCATCCGCGAGGCGGCCCAGGCCTATTGCCAGGACAAGCTGGCCCCGCGCGTGCTGCAGGCCTTCCGCGACGAGAACACCGACACCGCCATCTTTCGCGAGATGGGCGCGCTGGGCCTGCTGGGCCCCACCATCCCCGAGCAATACGGCGGTGCCGGCCTCAATTACGTGAGCTACGGCCTGATCGCGCGCGAGGTCGAACGCGTCGACTCGGGCTATCGCTCGATGATGAGTGTGCAGTCGTCACTTGTGATGGTGCCGATCTACGAATTCGGCAACGAGGCCACCCGTCAGAAGTACCTGCCCAAGCTGGCCACCGGCGAGTGGATTGGCTGCTTTGGTCTGACCGAGGCCAATCATGGTTCCGACCCCGCCAGCATGATCACCCGCGCCCGCAAGGTCGACGGGGGCTACAAGCTCACGGGCAGCAAGATGTGGATCTCCAACTCGCCCTTCGCCGACGTGTTCGTGGTGTGGGCCAAGGACGATGCCGGTTCGATCCGTGGCTTCGTGCTGGAAAAGGGCTGGAAGGGTCTGTCAGCGCCCAAGATCAAGGGCAAGGTGGGTCTGCGTGCATCCACCACCGGCGAGATCGTGATGGAAGACGTGTTCTGCCCTGAAGAAAACGCCTTCCCCGAGGTGCGTGGTCTCAAGGGCCCGTTCACCTGCCTGAACTCTGCGCGTTACGGCATCGCCTGGGGCGCGCTGGGCGCGGCCGAGGATTGCTGGTTCCGCGCCCGCCAGTACGTGATGGACCGCCAGCAGTTTGGCAAGCCTCTGGCCGCCAATCAGTTGATCCAGAAGAAGCTGGCCGATATGCAAACCGAGATCACGCTGGGGCTGCAGGCCTGTCTGCGTCTGGGGCGCATGAAGGACGAAGGCACAGCCTCGGTGGAGATCACCTCCATCCTCAAACGCAACTCCTGCGGCAAGGCCCTGGACGTGGCCCGCATGGCGCGCGACATGATGGGTGGCAACGGGATCAGCGACGAGTATGGCGTCGCTCGGCATCTGGTGAACCTGGAGGTGGTGAACACCTACGAGGGCACCCACGACATTCACGCCCTGATTCTGGGGCGGGCGCAGACGGGGATTGCTGCGTTTTGATCCGCGAGGCGGCAGCCCTCAGCCCGCCGCCTCGAGCCCGTTTCTGAAATGCGCCTGCATCCGCTGCGAGGCCGTCGATGCATCGCGGGCGAGGAGGGCGTCCAACACCAGGGCGTGCTCCTGCAGTGACTCCTCGATCCGCCCGGATTTCAGCAGCGACTGCTGCCGATTGAGCTTCATCACCTTGCGCAGATCGGCCACCATCTGATTGCGCCACTTGTTGCCAGCGATCTCCAGCACCCGCGTGTGAAAGCGCTCATTGACGGCGAAAAAGCGGTCTCGGTCCGCCACCGCCCCCGCCAGTTCCTGATGCAGCGCCTGCAACTCACGGAGCTGCGCCTCGCTCGCGGATTGC
>JBIKUT010000051.1:0-9300 GCA_044347465.1 Ramlibacter sp. | reverse complement strand
AACCTGTGGCATCACCTCGGGGCGGTGGCGGGGGTGAACCTGCCGGCGCTGGTGTATGCCGACCTGACGGGGCGCCGCAGACCCCGCGCAGCGATCGCGCGCGCAGGCGCCTGCTGGTGCCGTCTTAGAACGGACCGCCTCGCAGTGCGCGAGGCGGGGGGATCGACGCTCTCCTGGCTGCTTTGGGCGGTGCGATGCGAAGCCAGCTCGATCCAATGGGACGACCCCCTGCCTTTCCTCCAACCCAAGCTGCAACGGTTGATGCACCTGTGGCCCAAGATGCGCAGCGCCCCGCCTTCCCCCGTGAAGACATGAAGTTCGCGCTCATTTCGGACGTCCATGCGAACGCGCCGGCGCTCGGCGCTGTGCTGGAAGCGATCGCGGTGCAGAAGGTGGACCGTATCGTGTGTCTGGGTGACGTGGCGGGCTATCACACGCAGCTGGCGGCCTGCGTGCGCTTGCTGCAGCAGGTCGGCGCGCTGTGCGTCGCGGGCAACCATGATCGCGCGGCGATTGGGGTCATGACGGCCCCAGGCTTTAGCCCGCATGCGCAGCGCGCCATCGCCTGGACCCAGGAGCGACTGCAGGAGGCCGCGCGTGATTTCTTGGCGGCCCTGCCTCTGAAGCGCGCGATCGATGGCGCGCTGGTGGCCGTGCATGGCGCTCTCCACCCGGAGGTGGGCTGCGAATGGGTGCGACTGGACGACGATGCCAAGCGCGCCCTGAGCTTCGATGCGCTGGCCGCACACCCTTGCGGCGCGCAGGTGTGTGCCTTCGGACACACCCATCGGCCCGGTGTGTGGGAGCGCTGCGCGGGCGGTATCCGCTTTGTCGGCCGGGACACCGTCACGCTGGCCGCGGACGCTTTGTACCTGGTCAATCCCGGCTCGGTGGGCGAATCGCGCGATGACGACCCGCGCGCCAGTTTCGCGCTGTTCGACTCACAAGCCCGCAGCATTGCCTTTCACCGGGTGATGTATGACCGGTCCTCGGTGTTGGCCCAGACCCGCGAAGCGGGCCTGATCGCGCCGCAGCGCTTGGCCTGGCTGGGGGAGGATCAGCGCGCGCAACTGAAGGCGACGTTACGCCGGTGGCGGGTCTATGATTTTTCGCTCGCAGTCTTCGATGCCTTGGACGGGCGTCGCGCCCGGTGGGAGCGGCATGGGCTTTGATCCTGGGGGCCCTAGCGCTGGGGCAGTGGCAAGGCTGTCTTGTAGCGAACCTGCTTGAGCGCAAAGCTCGAGCGAATCTTTTCGATGCCCGGGATCGGCGTGAGCTGGTTCAGGATGAAGCGCTCGAGTGCTGCGATATCCGCCACCGCTACGCGTATCAGGTAATCGCTGTCGCCGGTCATGAGGTAGCACTCCATCACCTCGTCGTGTTCGCTGATGCGACGCTCGAATTCGGCGAGCGCGGACTTGGATTGCTCCTTGAGGCTGATGGAGATGAACACCGACAGACCCAGACCCAGCGCCTTGGGATCCGCCAGGGCGACATAGCGCGCAATCACACCGGCGGCCTCCAGCGCCTTGACCCGCGCCAGACAGGGCGAGGGCGACAGGTGCACGCGCCGCGCCAATTCCACGTTGCTCAGGCCGCCGTCTTCCTGGAGCTGGGCGAGGATTTTGAGATCGAGTGCGTCGAGCTGCATATCGTGCTGTCTAGATCATGAATGGCAGCATTTTATTTCTGAATATTGGCTTTCAATGCTACAGAAAAAACGTAATTTCGCCCCTTCCGGCATAGAGTCAGACCACCGAGAAAGCCTGCCCATGACCGACGCCCACGCCTCCCACCCGTCCATCAGCCTCGACATCGACCCCCAGGAGACCGCCGAATGGCGCGATGCCTTCCAGGCGCTGGTGGCCACCCAGGGGCCCGCGCGTGCGCGCTTCATCCTCGACCAACTGGCCCTGCAGGCCCAGGCCACCCGCGTGGACTGGCAGCCCGAGACGATCACGCCCTACGTCAACACCATCGACGTGCAACAGCAGCCGTCTTTTCCTGGCGACCTGGCTATCGAGGAACGCCTGGCCTCTTTGATGCGATGGAATGCGCTGGCCATGGTGGTGCGCGCCAACACCGCCTATGGCGAACTCGGGGGCCACATCGCCAGCTACGCCAGTGCGGCCGACCTGTTCGAGGTGGGCTTCAACCATTTCTTTCGCGCGCGCAACGCGCAGCAAGGCGGCGATCTGGTGTTCTTCCAGCCGCATAGCGCCCCGGGTGTCTATGCCCGCGCCTACATGGAAGGTCGCTTGTCGGAGCAAGACCTGGCCCACTACCGTCAGGAGATCACCGCACCCGCGCAGGGCGCACGCGGTTTGTCCAGCTATCCGCACCCGTGGCTGATGCCGGACTTCTGGCAGTTTCCCACCGGCTCCATGGGCATCGGTCCGATCAGCGCGATCTACCACGCGCGCTTCATGCGTTACCTCACACACCGCGGGCTGCTCGATTGCGCGGGCCGCAAGGTCTGGGGCGTGTTCGGTGACGGCGAGATGGACGAGCCCGAGAGCATGAGCGCGCTCACCTTGGCCTCGCGCGAAAAACTCGACAACCTGGTGTGGGTGGTGAACTGCAATTTGCAGCGGCTCGATGGCCCGGTGCGAGGCAACGGCCGCATCGTCGACGAACTGGAAAAACTCTTTCGTGGCGCGGGCTGGAATGTGATCAAGCTGTTGTGGGGCAGCGACTGGGATGGCCTCTTCGCGCGTGACACCGATGGCGCACTGGTGCGTGCTTTCGCGCAGACGGTCGACGGTCAGATGCAGACCTTTGCCGCCAAGGACGGCCGCTACAACCGCGACAACTTTTTCAACCAGAACGAAGCGCTGGCCCGCCTGGCTCAGGGCATGACGGACGAACAGATCGACCGGCTCAAGCGCGGTGGGCATGACATGGTGAAGATCCATGCCGCCTATGCCGCCGCCGCCCAACACCGTGGCCAGCCCACCGTGATCCTGGCGCACACCAAGAAAGGCTACGGCATGGGCGCGGCCGGTCAGGGCCGCATGACCACCCACAGCCAGAAGAAGCTGGATGAAGCCGCGCTGATCGAGTTTCGCGATCGCTTCCAGCTGCCTTTGAGCGACAGCCAGGTCGCAGGCCTGGAGTTCGTCAAGCCCGCTCCGGGCAGCGCCGAGGCCACCTACCTCGCGCAGCGCCGCGTGGCCTTAGGGGGCTGCCTGCCCCAGCGACACAGCGCGTGTCCGCAACTTCCGGTTCCAGAGGTTGACGCCTATGCGCAGTTCGCGATCCAGGCCGGGGGCAAGGACATGTCCACCACCATGGCCTTCGTGCGCCTGCTGGGCCAACTGCTCAAAGACCCGCAACTGGGCCCGCGCATCGTGCCCATCGTCGCCGACGAGGCGCGCACCTTCGGCATGGCCAATCTGTTCAAGCAGGTGGGCATTTATTCGAGTGTGGGCCAGCGCTATGAGCCCGAGGACATCGGCTCGGTGCTCTCGTATCGCGAAGCGCTCAATGGTCAGATCCTGGAAGAGGGCATCAGCGAAGCCGGCGCCATCGCCAGTTGGACGGCTGCGGCCACCAGCTACAGCGTGCACGGCCTGCCGATGTTGCCGTTCTACATCTACTACTCGATGTTCGGTTTCCAGCGCGTGGGCGATGCGATCTGGGCGGCGGCCGATCAGCGCGCGCGCGGTTTTCTGCTGGGGGCGACGTCGGGCCGCACCACGCTGGGCGGCGAGGGCCTGCAGCACCAGGACGGCAGCAGCCACCTGGTGGCGGCCACGATTCCCAATTGCAAGGCCTACGACCCGGCCTTCGCCGGCGAGATGGCGGTGATCGTTGACCACGGCATGCGCCAGATGCTGCAGGAGCAAGAAGACGTTTTCTACTACCTCACGCTGATGAACGAGAACTACGCGCAGCCGGATCTGCCAGCGGGTGCGCGCGACGGCGTGATCCGCGGCGCCTACCGCTTTGCGACGTATGGCGAGGGCGCGCCGCAAGTGACCCTCTTGGGTTCGGGTGCCATCCTGACCGAGGTGATCCGCGCGGCGCAAGACCTGGCGGCGCAGGGCATCGCCAGTGAGGTGGTGAGCGTGACCAGCTGGAGCGAACTCGCGCGTGATGGCATGCGCTGTGACGCCCACGCGCTGCAGGGCGAGGGCGCGCAGGTGCCGTATCTGCGCAGCCTGCTCGCGGCGGGCCAGGGGCCGATCGTGGCGGCCACTGATTACGTGCGCGCTGTGCCCGAGCAGGTGCGCGCCTATGTGCCCGAGGGGCGTCGCTTCACCACCCTGGGCACCGACGGCTTCGGGCGCAGCGACACGCGTGCGGCATTGCGCGCGTTCTTCTCGGTGGACGCGGCCGCGATCGTGCGGGCGGCGCGGTATGCGCTGGCGAAGGCCGGTACGCCGCCGCGTGCGGCAAAGCCCGCGGCGGTGGCGACTGCCTAGACTTTCAAGCGCCGGCGGGCCTCACGCGATCCGCTACAGTCAAAGCCTGCCCCCCTCTTTGTTGCTTTTACGGACAAACAGCATGCCGAACTGGGTCTACAACACCTTGCGCGTCAAGGGAACGAAAAAGCGTCTGACGCAGTTGGCCTGGGCGATCGGTTCGCCCTCGGCACCCGTCGACTGGACGAAGCTGGCCACCGTGGTCCCCATGACCTGGGACGCGCGTGACGAGCGCAGAACCGGCGAGCTCGAGGTGGACGGACGCGACCTGGTCTATCGATTCGACACCGCATGGAACCCCCGGCCGCAGATGATCGAGGATCTGGCCGCACGCTATCCCGACCTGCGTTTCGAATTGCACTACGTCGAGGAAGGTCCCGCCTTTGCGGGTGCGGCGGTGTTCGCCCAAGGTCGCAAGGTCGGCGAGGCCTACCTCGGGGATGGCGAGGAGCAGGCCTTCTTCGAACCCTATGACGAAGATGAATTCGATGGCGAGTGGGACTACGACGGCATGACCGCGTCACTGCTCAAACGCGCGCACGCGGGCGAGTCGATCGACTGGGACGCCCGACGCCAGCGCGCCCAGGCGGCCCGCAAGGCGGCCGAACAACAGGTGGCCGCGGAGGCGGGCGAGCAATTGAGCCAAGCGGTGGCCCGCATCCAAGGCGACTCGGCGCTGCGCAAAGATCCCCGGCGCCGTAACGAGATCCTGATTCCGCTGGCAAGCCGCACCGGCCCTGGCTTGGGCGCCATCCCCAAGGCCTGGTGGAACGACGATCTGCTGCTGGCGTTCCTGCTCGAACAGTACGAACAGGCCAAGTTGATTCCTGCCGCCCTGTGCACCGAAACGCTGGTGGACAAGCTGCTGGCGGTCAAGGGCCGAGGGTATGCAGGCCTGTATCCGATTCCCTCTTTGAAAGTCGGCCTGCGCAACGAGCGGCAGGCGCTGGCGTATGTCAAAGAGGCGCCGGGATCCTTGGGTCAGGTCCCGCGCGCGCTGCGTACTGCGAAGGTCTGCGAGCACGCGGTGCGCGGCGACGGCGCAGCCCTCGAGCACGTGCCCAAGACCCTGCGCACGGCAGCCTTGTGCGATGAGGCGGTGGCGAACAAGGGCGCAGCCCTGGAGTTTGTTCCGGCTGCCTTGAAGACGGCGGATATGTGCCGAAAGGCCGTTCGCCCGGAGGCGCCCAACGCGCTGAAGTTCGTGCCCGCCAAGTTTCTGGATGAAGCGCTGCTGAAAGTGGCGCTGGACAATACGCACAGCTGGATGCGGCTGGAGCTCGGGTCGGTGAACAGCGTCGCCTTGCGCCGCAAGTACCTGCTGGCGATCGTCGCCAAGGATGGTTGGTCTTCGATCAAGGAGATGACCGAAGCGGAACACGCGCAGGCCTGGGGCTCTGAGGAAGGGCGAGCGCTGCTAGGCAAGCTGCTGGAGGACGACAGCCTGGGTTTGCTAGACAAAGTGCCTGTCCGTTTTCATACCCCGGAGATCCTGGCCGCCGCCGGCCAACACAGTGCCTTGGCCAATTTCGCTTTCATCCCGGACACGTACAAGACGCGCGCCTTGTGCCGCGAGGCGCTTGAGAACGATCACTGGGGCGGCGATGTCCTGCGTCATGTCCCGCCGAAACTTCGCGATCGCGACTTGTGCGCGTTCGCGCTGGACAAGGCCGTGTCGGGGCCGGCCAACACCTTCCGGACCGAGAAGTTCACGAACGAGCTCTTGGTCTGGTTCCAAAGCTTTGAAGAAGGCGATCCCGCCGCCAGCGCCAGGGCCCATCTCGCCCGCAGTTTCGTCGAATCCGAATTTCCAGATTCGGTCTGGGATTCCAAGCTGGTCGCGCGCTCGATGGCCTCCTCACCCTATGCCGTGTTGTTCATCCCGCGTCGTCATCTGAGCGAAGAGGCCCTGCTTCAGGTGGTGCGCGATCACTTTGCGGTGTATCTGGTGTTGGAGAAAGAAGTGGCCCGCGAGTTGGCGCCGCAGGCGGTCGCGATCCTGCGAGATTTTGTCGGCGAGCACGCCTGGCAGTTGGGTACCCGATGGCAAACGCTCCAGGGGATGCTCAAGCCGTCTGAACAGGCGTCACTCCCCCAAGCGCTTGCGCTGCATGCGGTGCGCTGGTTAGCGACGAAGTTCTCCGCCTGGGTCCTGGCGCGAACCATGGAGGCCTTACCCAGCGACTCCGGCAAAGTGGTGGAGGCCCTCCTGGCGACCCGGCAGCAGGCCGCGCAGATGTTTCCCGAGTGCGTCGGCCGCACGACGTTGTCGGCGGACGAATGCCATCGCCTGCTTTTGGCCTGCGATTCGATCACCCCCCAAGCCTGACCCCCGGCCATCGAGGCCGCCTGTGGGGCTCAGGGCTGCACGCGGTCGATTCGTAGCTCTACGCCCCGCTGCCCGATGCGCGTGTGCACGGGCGTCCCCACCAGATCGCCGGATTCGGGCAAGGCTTGCCCCGAGCGCGAGATGCGGGCGGTTACCACCACGTCGGGGTGGGCCGACAGCCGCATCTGCGGCGACATCGCGCTGCTGTCGTCCAGCGTGAAATCGGCCGGCAGGTCGGCCACGCGCATGCGCACGATGGCCAGGGGCATGCGCGGGCCCTGCTCGGCGCGCGCCACGATGAAGACGGTGTCACCCGGATTGGCGCGGGCCCGCATCGCCGGCGAGAGGCTGATGCGCCCCCGGATCGATGCGCCGCTGGCTGCGGTCAGCGCGCGGGGGTCTGCAGGCAGACGCGGCGAGGTGTTCGCGCTCACGTCAGCCTGTGCGGTGGCTTGCCCGCCCGAGCGGGATTGCAGGGCCTCTTGCAGACTTTGCGTCAGCCCGCGCGCGAACTCGCTCTCAGGCGGCAGATTCGCGATCGCGCGGCGCCAGTGGGTGATGGCGGTAGTCATGTCGCCGCGCTTGAAGGCCACGCTGCCGGCGAGCGCTAGCGCCTTGGGTTGGTTGGGGTCGATGCGCAGCGCGCGCTCGATCAGGCGCATCGGCTCGCCCTCGGGGTTCTGGCCTTGCAGCAGGCTCAGGATGTCGGCGCGATCGGCCAGCAGGTTCGCGTCATTCGGCGTGAGCACAAGGGCGCGCGCAAAGGCCTGGTCGGCTTCCTTGAATCGTTGCAGCGAGGCCAGCGTGCGCCCCGCCATCGCCCAGGCCGGTCCGTCTTCGGGCCGCGTTTCGCCGCGCTGCGCGCGTGCCTCCAGGGCCTGCATCATCTGCGACACCATGGATTCAACCTGCGTCATCGTGGGCTGCGGGCCCGCCGCCACGCGCGGCGGCTGCGACAAGGCCGCCGGCGTGCCCACGGCCAGGTACAGCGCCACGGCGAGCAGGGGCACACCGGCCATCACCATCCAGCCCGTGCCGCGTGCAGGATCGGCGCGCCAGGCCGCAGGGGACGGGGCATGTTCCTCCAGCAGGCGGCGGCTGATCTCGGCCTGCAGGCGTTCGGCGGTGGCCGCGTCAATGCGGCCTGCGGCGCGATCACGTTCGGTGGCGGCCAATTGTTTGCGCAGGAGCGAAAGCGTGGAGCCGCCGCGCGCGCCCACACCCGCCAGCGCGCCGTGCGCCCCGGCATCGTCGGTTCGCCGCAGGGTGGGCAGCAAGCACGCCAGCGTGCCGGCCGCAAGCAGCAGGGCCAGGAGCCAGAAGGCGGCGGTGGGGGTCATCGCGAGGGGTCTCCATCGAGCAGGGCCTGCACGCGCCGGATTTCATCGGGGCTGAGGCCACCCGCATCACGTCGGCGCCGCTTGGCGTGGCCGATCCACCAGACCAGGGCGACCGCCAGCAGCAGAAAGGGACCGACCCACAGCACCAGCGTCGAGATCTGCAGGGGCGGGCGATACAGCACGAACTGGCCGTAGCGGTCCACCATGAAGTCCAGCACCTCCTGGTGGCTGCGGCCTTGCTGCAGTTGCAGCCGAATCTGCGCGCGCAAGTCGCGCGCCAGATCGGCTTGTGAGGCGGCCAGAGTTTCGTTTTGGCAGACGACGCAGCGCAGTTCGTCGGCTAGGGCCATCACGCGCGCTTCGAGTGCGGGGTCGGCAGCGGTGGGGGTCGCCTCGCGGGCCTGCGCGATGGCCGGCGCCAGCACCAGCGCCACGGTCAAGGCGATCACCACGGCCACCGCCAGGCGGACGGCCCGCACGATGCGCCGGCCTAGAAGATGGCGCGCGTTAGGCACGCAGCCTCCGCACCAGCGGCACGATCTGCTCCTGCAGCACCTCGGGCGTGAGCGGCCCCACATGCTTGAAACGCACACGACCTGCTGCGTCGATGACATAGGTCTCGGGCGCGCCATAGACGCCGAAGTCCATGCCCACGCGCCCGTCGCGGTCGCTGAAGGAATGTTGATACGGGTCGCCAAAGTTCGCCAGCCAGCGCTGTGCGTCGGTCGGCGCGTCCTTGTAGTTCAGGCCGTAGATCGGCACGGTGTTCGTGCGCGCAAATTCCACCAGCAGCGGATGCTCGAGTCGGCAGGCGGTGCACCAGGAGGCCCAGACATTGAGCACCCAGACCTGCCCGCGCAACTCGGCGCTACCCAACATGCGCTCGGGTGCGAGCGGTGTGGCCAGCGTGGTCAAACGAAACGCGGGCGCGGGCTTGTCGATCAGGGCCGAAGGCAGCTCGCGCGGATTGCCCGTCAGGCCCACGCCCAGCAAGGCCAGCACGGCGACAAAGATGGCCAGTGGCAGCAGCGCGCGCATGCGGCGCGCGCGCACCTCGTCGCCGGCTTGAACCTGCGCGTCGTTCATGCGGCCCGCTCCGAGGTCACAGGCAAGGGCGTGCCTGCCCGCATAGCGGCTTCGCGCTGGCGACGCACGCGATAGCGTCGATCCGCCACGGCCAGCACGCCGCCCAGCGCCATCATCA
>JBIKUT010000050.1:0-9361 GCA_044347465.1 Ramlibacter sp. | reverse complement strand
CGGCGATGGTTGCGCTACTGACCTTGACGTTGGGACCCAGGTCCCAGTTGATCGGAAGCACATCGAGCGCCTTCTTGGCATGCCACCAGGTGTCGGCCACCACGACCACGGCGTCGTCGCTGACCCTCAGGGCCGCCTTGAAGCCCGGCATACCCTTGATCTTGTCCACATCAAAGCCCACCAACTTGCCGCCAAACACCGGGCAGGCCTTGATGGCCGCATTGACCATGCCGGGGAGTTTCAGGTCGGTGCCGTAGATGCGCGAGCCGTTGACCTTTTCCTTGGTGTCCAGGCGCGCCACCCCTTTGCCAATCAGCTTCCACTGGTGAGGCTCTTTGAGCTTGACCTCTTTGGGCGGCTCCATCTTGGCCGCCGCCTGGGCGACCTTGCCGTAGGTGGTTTTGCGACCGCTCAGGTTATGGGTGATGACGCTGTTGGCGGCCGTGCATTCGGCGGGCGGGACGCCCCATTCCTTGGCGGCCGCGGCCACCAGCATCTCGCGCGCCATCGCGCCGCCCTGGCGGACGTAGTCATGCGACTGGCGAATCCCGCGCGAGCCGCCGGTGGACATGTCGCGCCAGACGCGCTTGCGCGCCAGGTTCTGACCCGGCGTGGGCTGCTCGGTGGTCACCTTGGACCAGTCGCACTCGAGTTCTTCAGCGACCATCTGCGCCAGGCCGGTGAGCGTGCCCTGGCCCATTTCGGAGCGGGCGATGCGAATGACGACGGTGTCGTCCGGCTGGATCACCACCCAGGCGTTGATCTCGGGTTGGGTGAGGTCGGCGCCTTTTTGCACCTGCGCGAATGCATCGCCCGAGGGCAAGGTAAAGCCCAGGGCCAGACCGCCGGCGGCTGCGGCGCTGCTGACGATGAAGCGGCGACGTGAGGGATCGAACGAGGTGAGGATGGGGGGGTACATGGTCGGGTGCTCCGGTCGCTCACGCTTTGGCTTTGATCTGGCCTGCGGCCATGTGGATGGCGGCGCGCACCTGCAGGTAGGTGCCGCAGCGGCAGATGTTGGTCATGGCCTCGTCGATGTCTTTGTCGGTCGGCTTGGGCTTGCGTTTGAGGAGCGCCGAGGCCGCCATGATCATTCCCGATTGGCAGTAGCCACACTGCGGCACGTCCAGCGCGATCCAGGCCTTCTGGATGGCGTGGG
Organism: Ramlibacter sp.; assembly: GCA_044347465.1. Lineage (GTDB taxonomy): Bacteria > Pseudomonadota > Gammaproteobacteria > Burkholderiales > Burkholderiaceae_C > Ramlibacter. The sequence goes on along the minus strand of JBIKUT010000050.1, from coordinate 8,202 downwards.
TGGAGTCCTTGGACAGGCCTTCGATGGTGACGATCTTCTGCGTGGGCTTGATCGCCGAGATCGGCACCACGCACGAGCGCACTGGCGCGCCGTCGACGTGCACGGTGCATGCGCCGCACTGGGCGATGCCGCAACCAAACTTGGTCCCTGTCAACCCGACCTGCTCGCGCAGTGCCCACAACAAAGGGGTATCGGCTTCGGTGGCGACATCGACCGTCTTGCCATTCACATTGAGCTTGGCCATCAAATTTCTCCGAATCAGCGGGATGGGGGACTACAGGCGCAAAAAACCGGGTCGCGCAGGGCGATGGATTGAAACACGCCGAATGGATTTATGCTGCGGCGGATGTTCGCACCGATGCCCAGATGGACGCCCCGAATGACCCTGTGCGGCTTGTGGGTTGCCTTGCTGACCGCCGCCCCCGTCGGGGCGCAGGAGGTGCGGCCCTATCGAGTCGAGGGTCAGGCCATCGAGCAGCCGCTCGCGGCCAGCGGTGACCTGGCGCGCGGGCGAGCCTTGTTAGTGGCGCGCGATCCGGCCAACTGCATCCTGTGCCATGCCGCGCCAGCCGACCTGGTCAAGTCGGGGGTGCGCTTCTCGGGCAACCTCGCGCCTTCGTTGGATGGGGCGGGTACGCGCTGGACGGCGGGCCAGCTGCGTCTGCGCATTGTCGACAGCCGCCACCTGAACCCCGATACCATCATGCCGTCTTACTACCGCAGCGACGGCTTGGTCGAAGTGGCCGCCGCCTGGCGCGGCAAGCCGATCCTGAACGCGCAGCAGATCGAAGACCTGATTGCGTACCTGCTCACGCTCCCATGAACAACGCCTCGCGTCCCGTGCCGCACTCCCCTGGCCGCCGCGCCCTGCTGGTGGGCGCAGCCGCAGCCCCCTGGTGGGCCGGGCGCGCGTTCGCTCAGGCGGATCCCGAGGTGGCCGCCTACAAGGCCTTCGTCGGTGCGCGTGCGGTGCGCACGGAGCGCCTGGTTCTGGACATTCCGCGCATCGCCGACAACGGCAACCTGGTGCCGGTTCGCATCGCGATGCCAGGCCCGTTTGCGCCGGGCGCCGAGGTGAAGTCGATTCACCTGTTCTCGCAAAAGAATCCGGTGGCGCAGATGGCGGTCTTTCACTTTCCCGTGCCCGTGGGTCGGGTTGAGGTCGAGTCGCGGGTGCGTCTGGCCGGCACCCAACGCGTGGCCGCCGTCGCTACGCTGGCGGATGGCACCCTGTATGCCGCCACCGCCGACGTCATCGTCACCGTGTCGGCCTGTATCGACGGCACCTGACCCATGACCGACGCCCGCATCCAGGTCCCCGCGCAGGTTCGACGCGGCGATGCGTTTGAAGTCAAGCTCCTGATCCCGCATCCCATGGAGTCGGGCTTTAACTACACCCATGACGGCAAACCGATCGCACGCAATGTCATTCGCGTGGTCACCTGCCGGTACAACGGGACCGAGGTGTTTCGCATCGAGCCCAGCTCCGGTGTGGCGGCCCACCCCCTGTTCACCTTCTATGTCACGGCGCGTGAGTCGGGCGAGTTGGTGTTCGAGTGGGCCGACGATGCGGGCGCGAGCGCCAGCGCGCGCGCGAAGCTGATCGTCATCGACTAGCCACGCCATGCGCCAGCTTGCATCCTGGGCGCTTTCGCTCGCCATCGTCTGCACGGTCAGCCATGCGCAGGAGCGCAAGGTGGTGCCCAGCCCCCTGCGCTCGGGCAGCAGTGACATGAGCGCAGACCTGCGTGCCATGCAGGCCGACGACTTTGCCAACCCGGGGATGTTGTGGGTCGAAAAAGGTGTCCGGCTCTGGAGCGTGCGTGCGGGCAGCGCCGCGAAGTCCTGCGCAGACTGCCATGGCGATGCGCGCGTCACGATGAAGGGCGTGGCGGCCCGCTATCCGGCCTGGGACCCGCGGGCCAAGCGCCTGCTGGATCTTGAAGGGCGCATCCAGCATTGCCGCAGCGAACGCCAAGGCGCGGCCCCCTGGGCCTTCGAGTCGGAGGAACTGCTGGGGCTGACCGCCTTCGTGGCCACCCAGTCGCGCGGCATGCCCATACGCGTTGCGGTGGACGGGCCGGCGGCACCGCATTTTGGGCGCGGGCGTGCCCTGTACCAGCGGCGTATCGGCCAAATGAACCTGGCCTGTGTGCACTGTCATGTCGACAACGCGGGCGCTCGCTTGCTGGCAGAGACCATCAGCCAGGGGCATCCGACCGCCTGGCCCGCTTACCGACTGGAATGGCAGTCGGCGGGCTCGCTGCAACGCCGCTTGCGCGCCTGCTACTTCGGCGTGCGGGCCGAGCCGCCTGCCTACAACGCGCCCGATCTGTTGGATCTGTCGCTGTTTCTCGCCTGGCGTGCCCAGGGGCTGGCGATCGAGAGCCCGGGGGTACGGCGCTGAGGCGCGCGCCGTCGCTCGGGTTCAGGCCCAGCCTGCGAGGTGGGCCCAGCGACGCGACAAACGGGTGAAGGCATCGCGGCTATCGGGCGCGAACATGAAGCTTTCGCGCTCGAGCGTTTGAAAATTACGCGCGATGCGCCGAGCCAGCATGACCCGTCGCGCGGGTCCGCGCAGGCTCAGATAGCTGTTCATCATGGACAGGGTGGCCCGCCACAGCGCGCGGCAGGCGTGGTTCAGGTCGTTCTGGCGTGTGGCAATCATCATGGGTCTTCCCGTTAGAGTCTGCGCCCCTGCAGCGATTTGAGAATCCTAGGTCGACCCACCGGCCTCGCCTGTCAGCCCATGGCGACGGCGTGCGACGCGCGGTCCTACAGGGGGCACTCACGGCGCCTGATCGCGCCGGCACAACGCAGGCATCCGCCCATTCGATAGACTCGGCAGGCTGATCCCGCTTGTTCCATGAAGTCCGACACCCCCGCGTCCGCCTACACCCCCGCCGAGACCGAATGGGTCGACGCGCAGCTGGTGTCCAGCCTGGTGCGCGTCTCGTCTAACGCCCAGGTGGCGATCTGGGTGGTCATTCCCCTGTATGTGGGCGTGATGTGGGGCGACACCCACCCCGTGGGCCTGGCGCTGTGGACGCTGGCCGCCGTGGCGCTGGCCGCCCTGCGAGCCGGGGTGATCCACCGCTACGAGCATCAGATGGCTGCGGCCGAGCCAGCCAAGCAGCTGGCCTTCTACGACCGGATCCGACCGATCTGGATCGCCAGCGCGCTGGTGTGGGCCGCCTCGATCGCCTTGTTCTTCGAGCGCGCGCCGCTGTCCACGCAATTCATTTGCTGGTTGATCCTGGCGTCGGTCACCATGCTGGCGGTCAACGGCCTGTCGCCGGTGCTGGCCGCGATGCGCGCTTACCTGAACACGCTGATGGCAGCAGGCCTGCTGATCGTGGTGTGGCGCGTGCTCGCCGAGCACGAGTTGCAGGGGCCCTACTACCACTACTGGCTGCTGGCCCTGCTGGCCGTCTTCTGGCAGGTTCTGTATCAGGCGGGCCAGCGCCAGCACCGCACCCACCGGCGCAACTTCGAGCTGCAATACCGCAACAGCCAATTGATCGAATCGTTGACCCGCCAGACGCGGGCGGCGCTCGATGCGGTGGAAATCAAGAACCGCTTCCTGGCCAGCGCCACCCACGACATTCGCCAGCCGGTGCTGGCCCTGGGCCTGTATGCCGACTGGCTGGCCAGCGAGCCCGAACTGGTCGCCGAGATCGCCCCCAAGATCCTGGAGTCCACCCGCGCCGTCAATGCGCTGTTCGATTCACTGTTCGACCTGGTGCGCCTGGACTCCGGCAAGATCCGCCTGAAGCTCGAAGACGTGTCCCTGGACAAACTGCTGGACGACCTCGAGCTGCAATACCGCCCACTGGCCCAGGCCAAGGGCCTGCAACTGCGGGTGCGGCGATCGGGGGGTGCGGTGCATTCCGACGGCCTGCTGCTCGCGCGCATCGTCGGCAATCTGGTGTCCAACGCCATCAAGTACACCGAGCGCGGGTCGGTGCTGCTGGCGGTGCGTCATGGGGCCACGCGGCCCTGCATCGAGATCTGGGACACGGGCCTGGGTATCGCGCCCGAGCATCAGCGCGATATCTTTCGGGAGTTCTACAAGGTGCCGGTGCACGCGGGCACGCAGGACGGCTTTGGCCTGGGCTTGTACATCGTCTCGCGACTGGCCCATATCCTGGGGCATCCGGTCGAACTGAAATCCGAGCCCGGTCGGGGCACGATGTTCAGGTTGGTGCTCGATCCGAGCGACCCGCAACAGGCAGCCGCACGGGCCGCCTCGATCGATCAGCTGGCCAGCAGGCCGTGAACACGGGCGTAGTGAATGGTCTGGGTGCGGCTCTTGACGCCCAGACGACGGAACAGGCGCCACAGGTGCACCTTGACGGTGTGCTCGCTGATGCCGAGTTCTTCGGCGATCTCGCGGTTGGACAGGCCGCGATCGAGCATCACGATCAGCTGCTTCTGGCGCTTGGACAGCTTGTTGTCGGTGGGCGCGAGTTCTTCGAACTGGCCGTCGGCCGAGAGCAGGGCGCGCAGGGCGTTGCCGATCTCGCCAGCGCCTGAAGATTTCTCGATGTAGATGTCGGCGCCGGCGTCGATGCAGACTTCTTCTGCGTCGGTCGAGGGCGAGGCCGAGATCACCGCCAGCGGCGTCTCGGGAAACAGGTTCTTGACTTCATGCACGCCCGAGGTGCCAGTGGTGTCGGGCAGCTTCAGGTCCAGACAGATCAGGTCGGGGGTGCCGTGCTGGCGAACCGCACCGTCCAGGCCGCCCATGCGATCGAGTTCGACCACGTTGGCCCCGGGCCGCATCCGGCGCAGCAGCATGACCACCGCCTCCCGCATCAGCGGGTGGTCGTCGATCACGAAAAGGTTCATGGGAGCTGCGGCGGCGGTTTTGGTGGCTTGCATGGTGAACGTAATGAATAACCTGCGTGCGTGTTTATAGCAGAGCTGGATTAATCAGGTTGCCTCAGTCGCGACAGTTGGGTGCTCAGTTCGTTCTCGGACACCGAGTGGGGACGTTGGACCTGCGGGCCCATTTCGGCGAGGGCAGACAGGCCTTGATCGCGCAGTCGGGCGACTGCCTGGCCGGCCTCGCGGGGCGAATCGAAGCCCTGACTTTGCAGCAACAGGCCACCGCTGGCGTCGACCAGCTTGAAGTAGTGGCGGCCGTCGGCCTCGCGGTATTGCTTGAACACCGGCAGATCGGCTTTGGAGGCCTTCTTGTCGGGGGCGGCTGCGCCGGTGCGCGCCAGGCTGCGCAGGCCCACCGCCTCGCGCAGGCGGGCGATGAAGGGGCGCGAGCGCTCGCGCGCTTTTTCGGCGCCGCGCAGGAGGATGCGTTCGACCTCGGCCGGGTCGTTCACCATGGCCTCGTAGCGTTCGCGCATGGGCGCGATCTCGCGGTCGATGCGCTCGAACAGCAGGTTCTTGGCCTCGCCCCAGGCGATACCTTCTGCGTAATACTTTCGTAGCTGCTGGGTTTCTTCGGGGCTGGCGAAGGCCTGGTAGATCTGAAACAGGGCCGAGCCCTCGGTGTCCTTGGGTTCGCCCGGTGCGCGCGAGTCGGTGACGATGGACGCGATCTGCTTGCGCATTTGCGCCGGCGGGGTGAACAGGCCGATGGTGTTGTCGTAGCTCTTGCTCATTTTCCGGCCGTCCAGACCGGGCAGCGTGGCCACCGCCTCATCGATCACCGCTTGGGGCAGCGTGAAGTGCGGGCCATACAGGTGGTTGAAGCTTTGCGCGATGTCACGCGCCATCTCGATGTGCTGGATCTGGTCGCGCCCCACCGGGACGCGCTGGGCGTTGAACAAGATGATGTCGGCGGCCATGAGGACCGGGTACATAAACAGGCCGGCGGTGACATCGGTGTCGGGATCGGCCCCTGCGGCCTGGTTCTTGTCGACCGAGGCCTTGTAGGCGTGGGCGCGATTGAGCAGGCCCTTGCCAGTGACGCAGGTGAGGAGCCAGGTCAGCTCGGGGATCTCGGGGATGTCGGATTGGCGATAGAAGAACACCTGCTCGGGGTCCAGGCCAGCGGCCAGCCAGCAGGCGGCGATCTCCAGCGTCGAGCGCTGGATGCGCGCCGGCTCATCACACTTGATCAGGGCGTGGTAGTCGGCCAGGAAATAGAAGTTCTCGGTGCCGGGGCGGCGACTGGCTTGCACCGTGGGCCGGATGGCGCCCACGTAGTTGCCCAGGTGGGGCGTACCGGTGGTGGTGATGCCAGTGAGAAAGCGCAGGGAATCGGAGGTCATGGTGCGTCAGGACAGGAGGGCCCGCAGGGGGGTGAGCAGCAGCTGGATGGTGCCGGAGCCGAAGGCCATGAGCGGTCGCAGCCACAGCGTGCCCACGATGCCGGCCAGCACCAGGCCCATCACGATAAAGAAGCCCCAGGGCTCGATGCGCGACACCCACTGCGCCTGGCGCCAGGGCAGCAGGCCCACCAGAATGCGCCCGCCATCGAGCGGCGGCAGCGGAAAGAGATTGAACGCCCACATCACCAGGTTGACCAGCACGCCGGCCTGGCACATCTCGATGAAGAAATCCTCATCGACCCCGAGCCCCACCAGCAGCAGATAGCCGGCGGCCCAGGCAATGGCTTGTACAAAGTTGGAGGCCGGACCCGCCAGGGCCACCCAGACCATGTCCCGCTTGGGTCGATGCAGACGGGCGAAATTCACAGGCACCGGCTTGGCATAGCCAAACAGGAAGGCGCCTGAGGTGGCGAAATACAGCAGCAGCGGCATCAGGAGGGTGCCGATGGGGTCGATGTGCGAGATCGGATTGAGGGTGACGCGGCCCAGCATCGCCGCCGTCGGGTCGCCCAAGTAGCGCGCCACATAGGCGTGGGCCGCCTCGTGCACGGTGATGGCGAACAGCACCGGCAGTGCGTAAATCAGGACGGTCTGTATGAGGTTGTTGAAATCCACGATTGGATTGTCTCAGAGCCTGTTTCAGAGCTTGTCTCAGAGGCCCAGGGCCGCTACCTCGCCGCGGCCCTCGCGCAGGACCACCGGGGCCTCGCCATCGCCCATGGGGCTCAGGTCCACCACCGTGGTCGGCTCGCTGGCACAGGCGCCGGCGTCCATCACGCCGGCGAGCACGCGCTCCAGGCGTTCGCGGATCTCGTGGGCGTCGTTCAGGGGCAAGTCCTCGCCGGGCAGGATCAGGGTGGTGGCCAGCAGCGGCGCGCCGTGCAGCGCCAGCAGGGCTTGCAGCGCGGTGTGCTGGGGCACGCGCAGGCCGATGGTCTTGCGCTGGGGGTGGCTCAGGCGCCGGGGCACCTCGCGCGTGGCTTCCAGGATGAAGGTGTAGGCGCCGGGCGTGGCCGATTTGAGGAGGCGGTACTGCCGGTTGTCGACCCGCGCGTAACTGGCCAGCTCGCTCAGGTCGCGACACAAAAGCGTGAGGTGGTGCTTGTCATCCACTCCGCGGATCTGGCGCAGGCGGTCGGCTGCGGCCTTGTCATCGAGGTGGCAGGCCAGCGCGTAGCTGGAGTCGGTGGGCACGGCCAGGATGCCGCCCTGCTCGAGTAGGGTGACAGCTTGTTTCAGCAGCCGCGGCTGCGGGTTGTCCGGATGCACCTCGAAAAATTGCGCCATGCGCGCAGTATCGGCCCTTGGGGCGGGCCGCAGGGTCAGTCCGAGCGCAGGGTCTGTCGGTGTTCGACCAGCGTGAGCCAGGCCCCCGCCGCACCGCACAGGGCGATCAGGCCCATGCCCAGGATGGACCAGCCATCGGGCACATGGCCGAACACCACCCACCCGCACGCCATGGCAAAGCCGATCTGCGCGTACAAATACGGCGTGAGGGTCGAGGCGGGCGCCCGTCGATAGGCCAGGATCAAGAGGAAGTGGCCCATGGCGCCCGCGACGCCCATGACCACCATCAGCCCCCACAAGCCCACCGGCACCTGCGGGTCCCAGGCCAGGAGCAGCAGCGGCGTGGCCGCCAGCGCGCCCACCCAGCCGGTGTAGAAGTTCATGGTCAGCGTGTTCTCGGTGCGTGCCAGCCGGATGGTGAGCACCTGGAAGCCGCAATTGGTGACGACCTGTGCCAGGGGCAGCAGCATGGCCGGCGTGAATGCCTCACCCCCGGGGCGGATGATCACCAGCGTGCCGATGAAACCGCCGCTCACAAGCGCCCAGCGCAGGGGCGAGACCTGCTCCTTCAGAAAGGTCCCTGCCACCAACGTGAGCACCAGGGGTGCGATCAGCATGA
>JBIKUT010000049.1:0-9651 GCA_044347465.1 Ramlibacter sp. | reverse complement strand
GACCAGACGAAGCAGGCCGCCGTCATCGACCCGGGCGGCGACCTCGACCGCCTGCTGCACGAAGTGCAAAACCGCGGCCTGAAGCTCGAACAGATCTGGCTCACGCACGCCCACATCGACCACGCCGGCGGCACCGGCGAGCTCTCGCGGCGCCTGGGCCTTCCGATCATCGGCCCGCACCCGGGCGATCAGTTCTGGATCGACGGCTTGCCCCAGCAAAGCGTGATGTTCGGGTTCGCGCCGGCCGAACTCTTCACACCTACGCGCTGGCTGCACGATGGCGACACGGTCACTCTGGGCAGTCACACACTGAACGTCCGCCATTGCCCCGGCCACACGCCAGGCCACGTGGTGTTTCACTCCCCCGAGTTGAAGCGCGCCTTCGTGGGCGATGTGCTGTTCGCGGGCAGCATCGGCCGCACCGATTTTCCGCAGGGCGATCACGACACCTTGATCGCCAGCATCACGCAGCGCCTGTGGCCCATGGGCGATGACACGGTGTTCATTCCGGGGCATGGCCCGGAGAGCACCTTCGGGCGCGAGCGCCGCACCAACCCCTACGTGGGCGGCACCTGAGGCTGCGGGGGCTCAGCGCCGACCGACGGCCTGCTCGTACAGCCCCTGCACGCGCGGCACGTTCTCCTGCAAGCGCGCAATGCGCTCGGGCCCGCGCGGGTGGGTCGATAAAAACGCCGGCCCGCCACTGCCCCCCGCGGCGCGCCCCATCTTTTCCCACAGGCTGATCGCCGACTGCGGCAAATAAGCGCCACGCGCAGCCAGCTCCAGTCCGACCAGGTCGGCATCGATCTCGTCTTCGCGGCTGAAACGCAGCGACAGCAACTGCGTGCCCACATCGGCCGCAATACTTCCTAGCTGGCCCAGCCCCAACACCTGCGAGAGCACCGACAGGCCGATGCTCGTGCCCTGGGTCTTGGCGATGCGCGCACGCGCATGTTCGCGCAGCGCGTGCGCCATCTCGTGCCCCATCACCATCGCGGCTTCGTCGTCGGTGAGTTCCAGCTGGTTCAGGATGCCCGTGAAGAAAGCAATCTTGCCCCCGGGCATGCAAAAGGCGTTGATCTGCTTGCTGCCAATCAGGTTGATCTCCCAGCGCCAGCCGCGCGCGCGGTCGTTCCAGCGCGCGGCATGGGGCACCAGGTCCTGCGCGATATCACGCAGGCGTTTCAACTGCGGATGCCCCTCGGACGCGAGCGCGCCCTGCTGGCGGGCCTGCGCAATCATCTGGCTGTATTGCTGTCCGGCCGCGGCCTCGAGCTCGCCGGCCGGCACCAGGTTGCGAAGGCGCGAGGCCTCGTCCACCTGCACCTGGGCCAGGGCCGGTGCAGCCGCCGCCGCGCCCGCGGCCAGCAAGAAGGCGCGGCGCGGCATCCAGCGATGCGGCGCGGGCGGGTGGAGGGACTCGGCCGCCCCGGGGGCGCCGTAGCAGGCGAGGCACATATCAGCCTGGACCGAGCCGCGTGTGACAGGCGTGGGGATGCATGGCCCCCATGATAATGACGACACCCTATGGCCACCACAGAGACCCCTTCCTCACCGCCGCCTTCGGGCCTCGCCGCCTGGCTCGCCGCGCTGCGCGTCTACCTCGAACCCGCCACGCTGCGGATGTTGTTTCTGGGCTTCTCGGCGGGCCTGCCCCTGCTGCTGGTCCTGGGCACGCTGGGCTTTCGTCTGCGCGAGGCCGGTATCGACCGCACCACGATTGGCTATCTATCTTGGGTCGGTTTGGCCTATGGCTTCAAGTGGGCCTGGGCACCGCTGGTCGATCGCCTGCCGCTGCCGGGGCTCACGGGCTGGCTGGGTCGGCGCCGCAGCTGGCTGTTGCTGTCGCAGTTCGTGATCGCCGGCGGCCTGGTGGGGATGGCCCTGAACGATCCGAAGCTGCAGTTACACGCGGTGGTGGTGTGCGCGCTGGTGGTGGCCTTCGCCTCGGCCACCCAAGACATCGCCCTGGATGCCTATCGCATCGAATCGGCCGGCACCGAGCGGCAAGCGGCCCTGGCTGCGGCCTACCAGGGCGGCTACCGCCTGGCCATGATCTGGGCGGGCGCGGGCGTGCTGTGGATCGCGGCGCGCGCCGAAGTGGCCAACGCCGCGGCCTACCAGCATGAGGCCTGGCAACTGGGTTATCTGGCGATGGCGGCGTCCATGCTGGTGGGCGTGATCACCGTGCTGCGCTCGCCCGAGCCGGCGCACCGCGAGCTGCCCCCGGCGCGCAACCTCGCCGCCTGGCTGCGCGAGGCGGTGCTCGAGCCCTTCGCCGATTTCCTGCGCCGCTACCGGGGGCAGGCCCTGATCGTGCTGGCGCTCATCGCGGTCTATCGCATCAGCGACGTGGTCATGGGCATCATGGCCAACCCGTTTTATGTGGACATGGGCTTTACCAAGAGCGAGGTCGCAGCGGTCACCAAGTTCTATGGCGTCATCATGACCCTGGTGGGCGCCTTTGTTGGGGGCGTGCTGGCCTTGCGCCTGGGGGTGATGCGGGTGCTGATGCTGGGTGCGGTGCTCAGTGCCGCCACCAACCTGCTGTTTGTGTGGCTCTCGTCACGCGGGCATGACGTGCAGGCCCTGGTCTTCGTGGTGTCGGCTGACAACCTGGCCTCGGGCATCGCCTCGGCGGCCTTCATCGCCTACCTCTCGGGCCTGACCAACATCAGCTATTCGGCCACGCAGTACGCGCTCTTTAGCTCGATCATGCTGCTGGCGCCCAAGTGGCTGGCCGGCTTCTCCGGCCAGTATGTCGACCACTTTGGCTACGGAAACTTCTTCCTGGCCACCGCCGCCCTGGGCGTGCCGGTGCTGCTGCTGGTGGGGCTGGCGGCGCGGGTGAAGGCGAAGGCGCCGGCCGGCTAGCCAGCCGGCGCTGTGGCGGGCTTCAGTGCCCGCCGCCAAAATGCTCGCCGGCCTTCAGGCGGTACACCGTACCGCAGTAGGGGCAGCGCGCCTCGCCTGTGTGCGCCACATCCAGAAACACGCGCGGGTGGCCGTTCCACAGCTTCATGCCGGCCTTGGGGCTGGGGCAGAACACCCCGCCGTGGCCATTGAGCTCCTTGGCCAGGAGTTCGACAACGGTCTCCGGCTTGGAGGCGGTAGCAGTCATGCGCGCCGTCCTCAGACCAGGGTGAGCCAGTGGGCGTACTTGGGGTTGCGCCCGTTCACGATGTCGAAGAAGGCGGTCTGGATCTTCTCGGTGATCGGGCCACGCGAGCCAGCACCGATCTGCACGCGATCGAGTTCGCGGATCGGGGTCACTTCAGCGGCCGTGCCGGTGAAGAAGGCTTCGTCCGAGATGTAGATTTCGTCGCGGGTGATGCGCTTTTGAATGATCTCGATGCCCAGGTCCTGGCAGATGTGGAAGACGGTGTTGCGCGTGATGCCGTTGAGGGCGCCCGCCGACAGGTCGGGGGTGTAGACCTTGCCGTCCTTGATCACGAAGATGTTCTCGCCCGCGCCTTCGCTGACGAAGCCCGAGGTGTCCAGCAGCAGGGCCTCGTCGTAGCCATCGTCGGTGGCTTCCATGTTCGCGAGGATGGAGTTGGTGTAGTTGCTCACCGCCTTGGCCTGCGTCATGGTGATGTTGACGTGGTGACGCGTGTAGCTCGAGGTCTTGACGCGGATGCCGCGCTTCATGCCCTCTTCGCCCAGGTAGGCGCCCCATTCCCAGGCAGCCACCATCAGGTGGATGGTGTTGCCTTTGGGGGACACGCCCAGCTTCTGCGAGCCGATCCAGATCAGGGGGCGCAGATAGCCGCTTTCCAGTTTGTTGGCGCGCACCACGGCCCGTTGCGCCTCACTCACCTGCTCTTGGGTGAAAGGGATGGCCATGCGCAGGATCTTGCCGCTGTTGAACAGACGCTGGGTGTGTTCCTGCAGGCGGAAGATCGCCGTGCCCTTGGGGGTCTTGTACGCACGCACGCCCTCGAACGCGCCGCAGCCATAGTGCAGGGTGTGGGTCAGGACGTGGATCTTGGCGTCGCGCCACTCCACCATCTGACCATCCATCCAGATCTTGCCGTCGCGATCGGCCATGCTGGGAACAACACTCATGTTTCTTCCTTCGGGGGTCAAGAGGACCCAAAACCACGATTTTAGTCGGCGGCTGGGCGGGCCCTGAGAGCGGCCGATTGCGCTTGCGCCTTCGTGGCCCAGGGTTGACAGGGGTGTATCCTGAAATATACACTCGCTCATGAAGACCATCTACACGACCGAAACATTCGACGCGTGGTTTGAGTCCCTGCGTGACCGACAAGCCGCCCGGCGGATTCAGGCCCGCATCGATCGGGCTGAAGACGGGAATTTCGGAGATCACAAGGCGGTGGGCCAAGGTGTCTCTGAAATGAGGATCCACCACGGCCCCGGCTTTCGGGTGTATTTCACGCTTCGGCGGTTGGAGGTCGTGATCCTGCTGGCAGGGGGCGACAAGTCGCGTCAGGCCCAAGACATTCAAATTGCCCAAGCGCTCGCGCGTCAACTGAAGGAGTAAAAGATGACGGCCATGAAGCTACGGAAATGGGACAGCGCCGAACACCTCAAAACCGAGGAAGACATGGCGCTGTATCTGGAGGCCTGCCTGCAGGAAGCCGGAGATGACGCGGCATTCATTGCCAAGGCGCTGGGGACGATCGCGCGCGCCAAAGGCATGTCGCAACTCGCGCGCGATACCGGCCTGGGGCGCGAAAGCCTCTACAAAGCGCTATCGGGAGAGGGCAACCCCAGCTTTGCGACCATCTTGAAGGTGACGAACGCGCTTGGCATCCAGCTGCACGCGCAATCGGCTCACTCCTGACGCCCGTAGCGTCAGTCCGTCGCAGCCGGCGTCTCGGGGTCCGGGCGCACCATCTGCCAGGTGGTCAGGCGGCCATTGACGAATTCGCAGGTGACATGCGAGCCGCTGGTGTCGCCCCAGCGAAAGACCTCGGGCTGGGCGTCCGGCGCCGACTGCAGCTCGCCCAGGGCGCGGGTCAGGGCCAGCACCTTGAGCAGGGGCATGCCGGCCTGCAGCTTGGCATTGAGCATGACGGCGCTGCCCACATGACCCACCGGCCGGTCGGCGGCCTGTTTGAGCACGTGCATCAGACGCGTGACATGCAGCAGCACCCACATGACGACACCGCCCGTGACAACCGCCACGCCGGCCCACCCGTAGGCGCGCCAGGCGGCGGCGACGAGGACCACCCCGGCGATGGGGACGAGAATTTTTTGCCAGTTCATGGGGCGCGATTGTCGATGATGCGCGAGCGCGCCCCCCGCGAAGCCCCTCAGGCCAGCGAGCGCACGACCTCCATGGCCTCTTCGATGCGGTCCACCGGATGAATCGTCAGGCCCTCGAGTTCGCGGCTGCCTTTCTTGGGCGCGTTGGCCCGCGGCACCACCGCCACCGAGAACCCCAGCTTGGCCGCCTCACGCAGGCGCTCCTGCCCGCGCGGCGCCGGGCGCACCTCGCCGGCCAGGCCCACTTCGCCAAAGGCGATGAAGCCCTTGGGCAAGGCCCGCCCCCGCAGCGACGAGGTGATCGCCAGCATCACCGACAAATCGGCGGCCGGCTCGCTGATACGCACGCCGCCCACCGCGTTGACGAAGACATCCTGGTCCATGCAAGCCACGCCCGCATGCCGATGCAGCACCGCCAGCAGCATGGCCAGGCGATCGCGCTCCAGGCCCACCGACAAGCGCCGCGGGCTGGGGCCGCCGGTGTCGACCAGGGCTTGAATCTCCACCAGCAGGGGCCGTGTGCCCTCGAGCGTCACCAGCACGCAGCTGCCTGGCACGGGCTCGGCATGCTGCGACAAGAAGATGGCGCTGGGGTTGGCCACCCCGCGCAGGCCCTTCTCGGTCATGGCAAAGACGCCGATCTCGTTGACCGCGCCAAAGCGGTTCTTGATGGCACGGACCAGGCGAAAGCTCGAGTGCGTGTCACCCTCGAAATACAGCACCGTGTCGACCATGTGCTCCAGCACCCGCGGGCCAGCCAGCGCGCCTTCCTTGGTCACATGACCCACCAGCACGATGCAGGTGCCGCTGGCTTTGGCCGCGCGCGTGAGGTGGGCCGCGCACTCACGCACCTGGGCCACCGAGCCAGGGGCGGAGGTCAGTTGATCGGAATACACCGTCTGGATGGAATCGATCACCGCCACGGCGGGCTGCGTGGACGCCAGCGTGGCCAGGATCTTTTCCAGGTTGATCTCGGCTTGTACCTTCACCTGCGACTGCACCAGCCCCAGCCGGCGCGAACGCAAGGCCACCTGCGCGCCCGACTCTTCGCCCGTCACATACAGCGTGGACACCTGCGCGCGCTGCAGGCCATCGAGCGCTTGCAGCAGCAAGGTGGACTTGCCAATGCCGGGGTCGCCGCCAATGAGCACCACGCCGCCCTCAACGATGCCGCCCCCGAGGACACGATCGAGTTCGTCAATGCCGGTGGGCGTGCGCGCGACGTCGGCCGCCTCGATGTCGGCCAGCACGGCGACGGGCGCGGACTTAGTCAAAGCCGCAAAGCGGTTCTTAGCCGGCCCGGTCGCGCCCTCGGCCACGCTCTCGATCAGGGTGTTCCAGGCTTCGCAGTGCGGGCACTTGCCCAGCCAGCGCGGGTTGGTGCCACCGCATTCGGTGCACGTGTAGATCGTCTTTTCCTTGGCCATGGCCGATTGTCCCCAGAAAAGCGGGCCGCTCACCTCCCGTAACATTGGACACCATGAAAGTCTGCATTTACGGCGCAGGCGCCATCGGCGGCTGGATCGGGGCGCGCCTGGCCCGCCAGGGCGCGCAAGTCAGCGCCGTGGCCCGCGGCGCCACGCTGGCGGCCCTGAAGGACAAGGGCCTGCGCCTGGACATCCAGGGCGAGCACATCGCCGTGCCGGTGCAGGCGAGTGCGAACGCCGCCGACCTGGGCGTGCAAGACCTGGTGGTCGTAGCCGTCAAGGCCCCCGCCATGGCCGCCGTGGCCGCGGGCATCGGCCCGCTGCTGGGGCCGGACACGGTGGTCCTCACCGCCATGAACGGCGTGCCCTGGTGGTTCTTCGACGGCTTTGGCGCGCTCGCGGGCACCCGGCTGCAGGCGGTCGACCCCGAGGGCGCGATCGCTCGCGCCATCCCCGCACCTCACATCGTCGGTGGCGTGGTGCATGCCAGCTGCGCGCTCGAAAGCCCAGGCCATGTGCGACATCACTTCGGCAACGGTCTGATCATTGGCGAGCCCTCGGGCCACGCCACGCCGCGCGCGCAAGCGCTGCTCGCCACGCTGCAGGCCGCCGGCTTCGATGCCACGCTGTCTGCGCAGATCCAGAAGGACGTTTGGTACAAGCTCTGGGGCAATATGACGGTCAACCCGGTGAGCGCGATCACGGGCGCTACCACCGACCGGATCCTGGACGACCCGCTGGTACGCGGCTTCATCTCGCAGGTGATGCGCGAGGCCCGCGAGATCGGCGGGCGCATCGGCATCCCCATCACCCAAGAACCCGAAGACCGCCACGCGGTCACGCGCAAGCTCGGCGCCTTCAAGACCTCCATGCTCCAGGACGTGGAAGCGGGCCGGCCGATCGAGCTCGATGCCCTGGTGACCGTGGTACAGGAGATCGGCCGCCTCACGCAGGTGCCCACACCCTGCACCGACGCCCTGCTGGGCCTGGCTCGCCTGCACGCACGCATGCGCGGTCTGTACTAACGCCGATATGACGAACCCGATACGCGCACTCAGTGGCGCCGCTTTTGCCACCGTCTTGCTGGTGGCCTTCCTCATGGGCGCCAACCATGTGGCGGCGCGCATCGCCTTCAACCACGGCGTCGATGTCGGCACCGCGGTGCTGTTTCGAAGCGCAGGCACGGCTTTGGTGGTGCTGGCGATCGTGCTGGCCCAGGGCGTGCGCGTGCAGGCCACCCGTCGCCAGAAGGCGGTGATCGTGGGCATGGGCCTGATGATCGGCGTGCAAAGCCTGCTGCTGTATTCGTCGGTGGCGCGTCTGCCGGTGGCCCTGGCGCTGTTGGCGTTCAACACCTACCCGATCAGCGCGGCGCTGTGGTCGTGGGGCCTGTGGGGGCAACGGCCCGAGCGGGCGATTGCGCTGGCCATGCCGGTGATCCTGCTGGGTCTGGCGCTGGCCCTGGACGTGTTCGGCGCCACGTCGGGTCTGGGCGCGAGCGGCCAGTGGGCCCACATCGGCGCGGGCGTGGCCTTCGCCCTCGGGGCCTCGGCCGTGTTCGGATTGACCCTGGCACTGACGCAGCGGGCATCGACGGGCGCGTGCGCACCGTCACCACCCTGGCCCTGGCCGGCGCGGTGGCGGCGGTGGTGGTCATGTCACAAGGCGGGCCGCGCCTGCCGCAAGACAGCACGGGCTGGGCCGGCTTGATGGGTCTGACCGCGTTTTACGGCACCGCCTTCACCATCCTCTTTACCGTGCTGCCCCGACTGGGCATCGTAGGCAACTCCGCCCTCATGAGCGTCGAGCCCGTGTTCGCGCTGGTGCTGGCCTGGCTGCTGCTGGATCAGGCGATCGCGCCGCTGCAGCTGGTGGGCGCGCTGATCGTGGTGGGCGCGGTGGTGGCCTTGGGGATGCGCCGCAAGCGCTAGCGGCGCACGCAGCGCGAAGGTATCAGTCGGTCAACACCGGCACGCGCGGCGCCAGCGCGCACAACAACTCATAGGACACCGTGCCCGCCGCATGGGCCACCTCGTCGACCGGCAGCACAGCGCCGCGCGGGCCGCGGCCCCACAGCGTGACCTCGGTGCCGATGCCCGCCGCAGGCAACTGCGTGAGATCAACCGCGATCATGTCCATGCTCACGCGCCCCAGGGTGTGGGTGCGCTGGCCATCGATTAACACCGGGGTGCCGGTGGGCGCGTGGCGCGGGTAGCCGTCGGCATAGCCGCAAGCCACCAGGCCAATACGCATCGCAGCGGGCGCGGTGTAGGTGCTGCCGTAACCCACCGTATCACCCGCTGCCAGATGTTGCACGCCGATGAGGCGCGAGGACAGCGTCAAGGTCGGCGCAATGCCCCAGTGCGCGATGTCGTGACTCGGATAGTCCGGCGCACCGCCATACAAGGCGATGCCGGGGCGTATCCAGTCGGCCCGCACCGCGCCATCGTCGGCAAAGCGCAGCGCCGCCGCGCTATTGGACAAGCTGCGCTCGCCAGGCAGATCGTGCGTGGCGTCGGCAAAGGCGCGCATTGGGTGGGCGATGCCGCGCTCGGTGTCGGCGTCGCTGAAGTGCGTCATCAGCGTGATTTCGTCGACCTGCGGCAGTGCGTTCAGGCGCGTCCAGGCGCTGCGAAAGGCCTGCGGTGCAAAGCCCAAGCGGTTCATGCCGGAGTTCATCTTGAGAAAGACGCGGTGCGGCGCATGGGTCTTGTGCACGGCCAGCATGTCGATCTGTTCCTCGCAGTGCACGGTGTGCCAAAGCGACAAGCGCGAGCACAGCTCCAGGTCGCGCGTGTCGAACACGCCTTCGAGCAACAGCACCGGCCCGCGCCAGCCCAGGCCGCGCACGCGCTCGGCCTCGGTCAGATCGAGCAGGGCAAAGCCGTCGACTGCACGAAAGGGCTCATAAACCCGCTCGATGCCATGGCCATAGGCGTCGGCTTTGACCACGCCCCAAACGCGGGCATCGCCGGCGGCCCTGCGCAATCGC
>JBIKUT010000048.1:0-9844 GCA_044347465.1 Ramlibacter sp. | reverse complement strand
GGCCAGGCTCTGCATGGCCGTCGCGGCCACGGCGCCCGCGCCCATGTAGCCCGCCAAGCGCCCCAACTGAAACAAGCCCATGGAACGTGCGGGCCCCGCCCGCCCCCCGCGGCTGATACCCGCGCACGCGGCACCGCACATCGCGGCGCAATGCGGGCCCCCAGCCAGCCCCATGGTGAGGGCGGTGACGGCCAAGGTCAGCGTGAGGGACATGGAACGATCGCGAGGCGCGCCGGTCAGAGAATGCGCGAGAACTTCGCGCGATGGCGATCCGCCTGCAGGTAACGGTCGAACACCATGGCCACTGCCCGTACGAAGTACCAGCCCTCGGCTGTCACCTGAATGCCCTGGGCGTCCACGGTGACCAGCCCCTGCACCTGCATGTCCGCCACCTGCGTCATCTCGGTGGCAAAGTAGCGGCGAAAGTCCAGCGCCCAGGCCAACTCGATCGACTCGAACAACACCTGCCCCTGGCACATGAGGGCCATGATCACCGCGCGGCGGGTCAGGTCGTCGCGCGTCAGTGCCAGGCCGCGCGTCACCGGCAGGCGCCCCTGGTCGATCAGGTCGCAGTATTCCTCGAGAGTCTTGGCGTTCTGGCTGTAGGTGGCGCCCACGCGCCCGATGGAGGACACACCCAGGGCAATCAAGTCGCAATCGGGCTGGGTGCTGTACCCCTGGAAGTTGCGGTGTAGGCGACCCTGGCGCTTGGCCACGGCCAGGGCGTCATCGGGCAGGGCGAAATGGTCCATGCCGATGTAGACGTAGCCCGCGTCCTCAAATGCAGCCAGGGCCGAGGCCAGCATGCCGACCTTGCCCGCGGCGTTGGGCAGTTCGTCTGCGACGATACGCCGCTGAGGCTTGAAGCGCTCAGGCAAGTGCGCGTAGGCATACAGGGCGATGCGATCAGGACGTAGCGCCTTGACCTGGTGGATCGTGCGCGCGAACGATTCGGGTGTCTGCCGCGGAAGGCCGTAAATCAGGTCTACGTTGACCGATTCAAAACCGATCTGGCGCGCCTGCTCCACCAGTTCAAACACGCGCTCGACCGGCTGGATTCGGTGGATGGCCTTTTGCACCTCAGGATCGAAATCCTGAACGCCAAAGCTGATGCGGTTGAACCCCAGACCCGCCAGCGTCTGCAGGCGCTTGGCATCGACGGTGCGCGGATCCACTTCGACCGAGTACTCACCTCCAGGCACCAGATTGAAGTGGGTGCGCAGCATGGCCATGAGTTGACTCAGCTCGTCGTCGGACAGGAAGGTGGGTGTGCCACCCCCCAGATGCAGCTGACTCACCGACTGCCCTGACCCGAGCTGGGCGACGTAGAGCATCACCTCGCGCGCAAGGTAGTCCAGGTAGTGCGCGCCTCGTTCATGGTGCTTGGTGATGATCTTGTTGCAGGCGCAGTAGTAGCACAGCGACTCGCAAAATGGGATGTGCACATACAACGACAGCGGCAGCAGCGAGGCCTGTCCGTGAGAGCGATGGCGCAGGGCCTGGGCGTAGTCGTCGGCGGTGAAGGCCTCCACAAAGCGGTCGGCGGTGGGATAGGAGGTGTAGCGCGGTCCGTTGACGTCAAAGCGTTGCAGCAACTGCGCGGAGATCGCCGTCATATCGGTTCGTCTTCGTGGCGCAGGGTTAGCGGGCCACCAACACGGGTACGGGCGATTGCGCCACCACCTTGGCGGCGACGCTTCCGAGCATGAGGCGAGCGATGCCGCTGCGACCATGCGAGCCGATAACGATCAGATCGGATTGCTGATCGTGGGCGGTTCGCAAAACGCCCTCAAGCACCGGGACGTCTTCCACCACTCGCATCTCCACGGGCACCGCCGCGCCGCCCGCGTTGCAGGCCTCCAGCATGCGCGCGTGCGCTCCGGCCGCCTGATCGCGGGCCGCGTTCATGTAAGCGTCAAACCCCATGGGGTTGACCTCGCCCATACCCAGGAAAGGATAGGGATCGACCACATACAGGGCCGTGAGGGCGGCGCCATGGGTACGGGCCAGGTCAATTGCGATGCGGGCCGCATGGTCCGAAGCTGCGGAACCGTCGGTGGCCATCAGGATGCGCTTGAACATAGAGAACCTCTTGGAAGGATCGGCGATGACGGGATCTTGCGATGCGCCAACGGGCCCGGGTTTGACCCGCATCAAGCCGGACGCACCTTCAGTGGATCGGCCCCTGGAAGGCGCGGGCCAGGGCCTCCAGATCCAGGATGCGGATATGACGCTTGTCCACCTCGAGCAGGCGCTGCTGCTGGAAGGCTGAGAAGGTGCGGCTCACGGTTTCCAGCTTCATGCCCAGGTAGCTGCCGATCTCGGCGCGGGACATGCGCAGGTGAAATTCGTGGGAGGAGTAACCGCGGGCCTTCAGGCGCTGCGACAGGTTGATCAGGAAGGCCGCCAGACGCTCCTCGGCGTTCATGCTGCCCAGAAGCATCATCAGACTGTGTTCGCGCACGATCTCGCGGCTCATGAGACGGGCCATCACCATCTGCATGTCCGAGCTGCCAGCCGCCAGCTCGGACAAATGGGTATACGGAATGGCGCAGATCTCGGCGTCCTCCAGGGCGGTGGCGGCGCTGGCGTGGCGGCCCTGGGCGACCCCATCGAGCCCCATCAACTCGCCCGCCATGTGAAAGCCCGAGACCTGCTCGCGCCCGTCGGCCAGAGTGAGGCTGGACTTGAAGGTGCCACTGCGCACCGCGTAGATGAATTGAAAGCGGTCCTCGGGGCGGTACAAGGTCTCGCCGGTGCGGATGCGGCGACGCCCGAACAAAAGACTGTCCAGTCGCTGGACATCGGAGCCCTCTAGCCCACAGGGCAGACACAGATCGCGCAAGTGGCAGTTGGAGCACAGGGTCTTGAGCGGCGTGGGCGCGGCATCGCCGCCGACCACGGGCGCGTCCACAGGACGACGCAAAACGCGAACAGGGGCTGGGGCGAGTACGGCTTCATGCTTCATGGGAAGTTCCTGGAGGGAAGGTTCAATGCGTAAGGCGAGCGCGGGCGTCGGTAATGACACGGGGAAGGTGCTCGAAATCGCAGCTCTTGTCGAGAAATGCGACGGCACCCTCGAACAGATAGCGTTTGCGGTAAGCAGGGCTGGCGTTGTTGCTAAACACGACGAAGGCAATTTCGGGTGTGGCCTGGCGCACAGAGCGCAGCACCTCAAGACCCGTCCCGCCTTCGAGTTGGATGTCCAGCACCACGACCTGAGGCTGGCTGGCCAAAATGCCCGCGATGCACGCCTGCGGGGTGGCGGCCTCGCCGACCACCACGACGTGGTGGTCGCCCAGGAGTGCCGCAACGCGCGATCGGATCAGACCGGAATCGTCGGCCAGGAAGACGCGAGCGGGAGCAGGAAACGCCATGGACCTGACTGTGACTCGTCATTCGGGGTGGTGCCATAGGCCAAGGCCGCGAGCGAGGCGTCGGAATCGTCTGGATTTGGCCGTCGTACTTTCCCAGTCCGCCTAGGAATCGTCTGAGGGGCTTGGCGCAGCAGGGAAATGCGAGGCTTTATGATCAACTTCCCCACTGTTCTTATTTTGAAGATCATCATGAAGCTGTCCAACCGTCTGTCCGCCCTCGCCCTGCTCCTGATGGCCGTTGGCGGCACGCCCGCCTGGGCCCAGAAATGTGCGGCGAACGAAGCCACCTTGTACGAGGGCACCACGGGCAAGAAAGGCATCCTGGTGTGCGCCACGCCCGCCAAGGCGCCTTACAGCAAGATCGAATACCGCTTCGGCCCGGCCGAGAAGGCCGAGATGACCTACACGGCTGACGCCGCCAGCGGCCGCAAGTTCTTCGCCAGCAGCGAGGCCCTGCAGCCCCGAGCCAGTCTGAGCCATCTATGGTTCACCAACGGCGACACCACCTACGTGATCACCCAGTGCATCGGCGGCAATTGCCCCCACTCGGGCGGCATGGTGGTGGCCAAGGGCAAGAAGATCATCGCCCGCATCAAGGCCAAGGAAGGCACGTTTACGGCGGACGATGCTGTCGACTTCGACGGCGAGAAGTCCAAGACGCCCCTGATTCAGATCAAGTACCCGGACGGCATCGATCTGCCCAAGCTGTTCGACTGAGCGTTCGGCTCAGGGCTGCGCGGCATCCGACAGCCCGTGTCGGATCGCGTAGCGCACCAGTTCGGCGGGGTTATGGACACCGAGCTTGTCCATCAGGTGCGTCTTGTGTGTACTGACCGTCTTGACCGACAGGTTCAGCGTGTGCGCGATCTCGGTCACCGACGCACCCAAGACCAACTGGCGGAACACCTCGAACTCGCGCGGAGACAAGGCCTCGTGCGGCGCGGCCTCGTTTCCTGGCATGGCGCCTAGCGCCAGTTGCTGGGCCACATCGGCACTGACGTAGGCGCCGCCCGCGGCGATCTTGCGCAGGGCCTGTTCGAGTTCGGCCGACGCGCTCTCTTTGGTCAGATAACCACTGGCGCCCGATTTGATGGCGCGCACCGCGTACTGCGTCTCCTGGTGCATGCTCAGAACGAGAATGCGCACGCGCGGCTTCTCGGTCTTGACCAGGCGTATCAGCTCCATCCCGCTGCGCCCGGGCATGGACAAGTCCAGCAGCAGCAGGTCAAAGTCTGTCTGTCGCGCCACCTGCAGGACCTGCGTACCGTCGGCAGCTTCACCCACCACTTGGAAGTCGGGGACGGTGCTCAGAATGCGCTTGAGACCCTCACGCACGATGGCGTGATCGTCAGCCAGCACGATGCGGATCATGGCGTG
This sequence comes from Ramlibacter sp., assembly GCA_044347465.1. Lineage (GTDB taxonomy): Bacteria > Pseudomonadota > Gammaproteobacteria > Burkholderiales > Burkholderiaceae_C > Ramlibacter. Next base: position 5,090 of record JBIKUT010000048.1, on the reverse strand, counting down.
AGCCCCCCAGCGGACGCCCTGGGCAGGGGAATCGTCACACGCACACAGGTGCCGGCGCCCGGCGACGCATCAATCTGTACGGACCCCTGCAACAGCTGCGCCCGCTCACGCACGCCCATAAGGCCCAGTGAGTCGGGCTTGCGCGCGGCCTGAGGGTCAAAGCCCACGCCGTCGTCGCGCACGTGCATCACCAGATGCCCCGCCTCACACGCCACCCGCACGTCGACCCGGCGGGCCTGTGCATGCTTGGCTACATTGGCCAGCGACTCTTGCACGATGCGAAAAGCGGCTGTGGGATAGGGTTCTTGCAAGGCCAGCGACTCGTCTAAATCGAGGGCACAAGGCACACCATGGCGCTGGGTGAAGCTTTGGGCCAGCCACTCGATCGCGGGCACCAGGCCCAGGTCGTCCAGCACCAGCGGACGCAGGTCAGCGGCGATCCGACGCGTGGCGGCGACGCAGGCGTCCAGCATGCCGAGCATGCCGACCACTTTTTCCACGGCAGCGTCCAGATCCTCGCGGACATGGTCTCTGAGCCAGCTGGCGTCCATCTTCAGGGCGGTCAGCGACTGCGCCAATTCATCATGTAACTCCCGGGCCACCCGACTTTTCTCCTGCTCGCGAATGGCCGAAGCTTCAGTGGCAAAACGCGCCAGTGCCTGGCGCGCCTTCACGCGATCGGTCACATCGCGCACGATGACGGAGAAGACCTTGCCTTCGTCGGTGTCGATCTGGGAGATCGACGCCTCCATCGGGAACTCGGCGCCATCGGCGCGCAGGCCATACAGCACCACGCCCTCCCCCTTGCGGCGATGGGTCACGCCGGTGGCGGCAAATTGCTTGACGTGAGCGTCGTGTCCGCTGCGAAAACGCGGCGGCAGCAGCATGGAAAGGGGCTGACCCAGCACCTTGGAGGCCGGCCAGCCGAAGGTGGCCTCGGCCGCACGGTTGTACAAAACGATCTGCCCGCCTTCATCCATGCTGATGATGGCGTCCATGGCGGAATCGAGCAAAGCCGCCAGGCGAGGGGCGGCGTTAGCGTCAGAGGGGCGGGAGAGGGGCACGGGTCACTGAGAGCGTGTCGATCCCGCAAATTACAGCACAAGCACGACTGGCAATCGACGCGACGCACACCTGCGCGGCGTCGCTCGGGACCGCCCGATCACACGCTAGTCGTGCAACCCCGGAGCCGCCTCGGGACGCGCCAGCACCAGTGCCAAGAGGCCCGAGCCGATGGAGACGAGCCAGAACAGGAAGAACGAAGCGGTGTAGACCGCCTGCCGCGACCAACCCAGAGGGCCATCACCCCAGCTCAATTCATGGGGATCCACCAGGGCGAACACCGCCGCCTCGAGCACGCAGGCGGCCAGAAAGGCCGGCCAGGCCACCACCATCAACATCTTGGCCCACATGGGTGTGTCTCCTTTTGTGGTCGCCTCACACGCTTAACGGACAGGCTCGGGCGATGCCGCATGGTTGCGACCTTGCTGGGCGGGCAGCATGGCCTTGCCGCGGGCTGCAGCAGCCTGCTGCGCCTCGGGGCCGAAGCGGTAACTGTCATGCGGTACCAGGGGGTCCGGGCTGCGCACCGCGATCACGAAGGTGGCGATGCCCGCCACCACGACCACGGCAGGCCCGCCGATGATCAGCCACACCAGGCCATAGCGCCACCAGGGCAGGCCAGTGGAATTCGGGTTGGCTTCAGGCATGGCGGTCTCCATTCGAGGATCAGGGGCGGGGCAGGAGGAAGACGGATTTCTCGGTGACCGCCGCGCCATCGTCGACGGCGGCGATGCGAAAGCGGATCGGGTGCGAACCCGGGGTCGAGGCCGCATAGGGCACCTGAAGGCGCACGGCCACCCATCGGGACTGGGCGGCCTCGACCCCGAACTCGGCCTGGGACGCCACGACCAGCCCCGGCAGGCCTTCGGCCGTGATGCGATAGCTTTGCGGCTGCTCGGTGGCGTTCATGATCTGCAGCCGGTAGACGTTCTCAATCTGGCCGCCTGCGACGATGCGCGCCAGGGAGGCGCGATCACGCACCACATCGACCTTCAGCGGTGTGCGCAGCGCCAGACTGATGCCGACCGCCAGCGTGAGCGATCCGAGGATCACCGCATACACCAGCACACGCGGTCGCAGCGCGCGTCGCCAGATCTGCCTGCGCGTCAAACCCTGGACCTGTGCGTTCTGGGTGGTAAAGCGAATCAGGCCACGGGGATAGTGCATCTTGTCCATGACGCTGTCGCACACGTCGATGCAGCCGGCGCAGCCGATGCATTCGTACTGAAGGCCCTGGCGAATGTCGATGCCCGTGGGACAGACCTGCACGCACAGTTCGCAGTCGATGCAAGCGCCCAAGCCTTTGGCAGCGAGATCATCGCTGCGACCTCGCGGCCCTCGCGGCTCACCACGCGCAACGTCGTAGCTGACGATCAGCGTGTCCTTGTCGAACATCGCGCTCTGAAATCGGGCGTACGGGCACATGTATTTGCACACCTGCTCGCGCATCCAGCCGGCGTTGCCGTAGGTGGCCAATCCGTAGAACAGCACCCAGAACACCTCCCAGGACCCCATGCGGGCCTGCAAGAGCTCCAGGCCCAGCTCGGTGATCGGCGTGAAATAGCCGACGAAGGTGAAGCCGGTCCAAAGGGAGAACCCTATCCACAACAGATGCTTGAACCACTTCTTGACCAACTTTTCGAGCGAGAACGCATCGCCGTCCAGGCGGATGCGCGCGTTGCGATCACCTTCCAGACGGCGCTCGATCCACAAGAAGATTTCCGTGTAGACCGTCTGCGGGCAGGCGAAGCCACACCACAGACGTCCTGCCACTGCGGTAAAGAGAAACAGCGACAAGGCACTGATCACGAGCAGGCCGGTGAGGTAGATGAAATCCTGCGGATACAGCACATACCCGAACAGGTAAAAACGCCGCGCCGCCAGATCGAACAAAACGGCCTGTCGCTCGCCCCAATGGACCCAGGGCAGGCCATAGAACACGATCTGCGTGAGCCACACAAACACCCAGCGCCAATTGACGAACCGCCCGCTGACGCTGCGCGGGTAGATCTTCTTTTGCGCCTCGTAGAGAGACTGATAGCGCTCCCCTTCCCCGCCGTCGGCCACGGCGATGGGAATGACCTTGCGGGGGGACGGGTCGGTGCGAGCAGACATGGGCGGGCGCGGGCCGCTTTTCAGGGCTTGGTGGCCGAGGGCCGGTTGGACAGGCCCCAGACGTAGGCGGTCAGGACCTGGATCTGAGCCTCGGTGAGCTTGCCCTCCTGGGGGGGCATCACGTTGGCCTTGCCGTTTTGGATGATGTTGACGATCGCCTGCTCGCCCCAGCCATGCAGCCAGACATCGTCGGTGAGATTGGGCGCGCCCAGGGCCGGATTGCCTTTGCCATTGGCGCCGTGGCAGGCGGCGCACGTCGAGAAGCGGGGCTTGCCCAATTGCGCCCGCAGCGAATCATGCGGCGCGCCCGACAGGCTCATGACGTAGTGCGCGACGTTCTTGATGTCGTCGGCGCCGCCCACGGCTGCGGCCATCGGCGGCATCTGGCCGATGCGCCCCTTTTGCAGACTGAGCGCGATGGTCTCGGGCGCGCCACCATAGAGCCAGTCGCCGTCGGTCAGGTTGGGAAAGCCCTTGCTGCCACGGGCGTCCGAGCCGTGGCACTGCGAGCAGTTGTTCATGTACAGGCGCTCGCCGATGGCCATGGCCTGCGCGTCGCCGGCCAGGTCTTCGGGCTTGCGCGAAGCGAACTTCGCATACAGGGGCGCGAGCTCGTGGCGGGCCTTTTCCACTTCTTCCTTGTAGTGACCTGCGGTGCTCCAACCGAGCTGGCCGGGGTAGCTGCCCAATCCGGGATACGCCACCAGATAGAGCAGCGAGAAGAGGATGGTGAGGACAAACAGCCACATCCACCAACGCGGAAGCGGGTTGTTCATCTCGCGCAGGTCTTCGTCCCAGACGTGGCCGGTGGTGTTGTCGGCGGTGGCGTCGACCTTCTTGCGGGCTGTGACCCACAGCAGGACCAGGCAAGCCACGATGCTGATGAGAACTGCTGCGGTCACATAGATCGACCAAAAATTCGAGGTGAAGTCGCTCATGACGGGGCGCCTTTCAGTCTTGTTCGAAGGGGATGCGGGCCGCCTCGTCAAAACGGCCGCGGTTGCGGCGGGCATAGGCCCAGACCACGATGCCCAGGAAGGCGGCAAAGCACACCAGAGTGGCCGCGATACGCATTGCGGTGATGTCCATCGGGAAGCTCCGATTCAGGGGTGGGTCATTTCAACGCGAGGCCCATGCCTTGCAGGTAAGCGATGAGGGCGTCCATCTCGGTCTTGCCCTTGACCTGCTTGGGCGCCTGGGCGATCTCGGCGTCGGTATAGGGAACGCCCGCCACGCGCAGCGCGCGCATGCGCGGGGCGATGGTGTCGACATCAACCGGACTCTTCTCGAGCCAGGGATAGGCAGGCATATTGGACTCGGGCACCAGATCGCGCGGATTCACCAGGTGAATGCGGTGCCACTCATCGCTGTATTTGCCGCCGACGCGGTGCAGATCGGGCCCCGTGCGTTTGGACCCCCACTGAAAGGGATGGTCGTAGACGAACTCGCCCGCCACCGAGTAGTGGCCATAGCGCAGGGTCTCGGCGCGAAAGGGCCGGATCATTTGCGAGTGGCAGTTGTAGCAACCTTCCCGCAGGTAGATGTCGCGACCCGCCAGCTGCAGCGCGGTGTAGGGCTTGACGCCCTCGACCGCCTGGGTGGTGGACTTCTGGAAGAACAGCGGCACGATCTCCACCAGACCGCCGATGGCGACGACCAGCAAAATCAGGACGATCATCAGGAAGTTGTGGGTCTCGACCTTCTCGTGGCTGAAACCGGGCTTGGAAGGGTGGTGGCTCATGTCGTTCCCTTGTTCGCGTCAAGCGGGTTGGGCGGTGGGCACGGCCCAGGTCACCGCGCGGCCCCGGGCCACCGTCATCCAGACGTTCCAGGCCATCACCAGCATGCCAGCCAGGTACAGCGCGCCACCGGCGACGCGGATCACGTAGAAGGGATAGGTGGCCTTGACGGAT